>CAYWUC010000109.1:0-9264 GCA_964461395.1 uncultured bacterium | reverse complement strand
CCGTACAATTTCTTGTATCTCAAAATAAGAATGCTTTCTATACAGTTAAACATGCGGGTAAACTCATCCTTAGCCAATCAAAATTAGGCATTATAAGAGAAGATGAAGATTTCTTCAAAAATCTTTCTCTTGATTCAGCATCAAACATACAGAGCGTAAAAGACGATTATGAGATACTGACAGGAAAAAAAAGAGAATGTTCTTATCTTGCGAATAGAAAAGTTTTCCATTTAAAAAACGCAAACGACAAAAAAATGGATATCATTTTTCAAGTCTCCAATGATGGAGTTGCTTTCAGATATTATTTTCCCGAAAAATCCGATGAAATCAAAAAAATTGCAAAAGAAACCAGTTCCTTCAACTTTAATCCCGGCACAAAAGCATATATCCAGCACATGTCGGAGGCAAAATCGGGATGGAGCCAGGTTAACCCTTGTTATGAAGAATTTTACAAGCAGGGTATCGAAATAGAAAATCTTAAATTTAACAATGCCGGATGGGTCTTCCCGGCACTTTTCAATTATAACGAATACTGGATACTCTTAAGCGAAACAGCTCCCGATCGCGACTACTGCGGCTGCCGGTTGCAGCAGGACTCTATCAGCCATGAGTTTTTTATAGATTTCCCGGAAAGCAAAGAAACAGCTCCCGGCAAAATGCTTAATCCTCAATCTACCCTACCCTGGAAAACTCCCTGGAGAATCATTGTAATAGGTAAAGAATTAAAAACAATTGTAGAATCAACACTCGGAACAGACCTTGCCGAACCTTCAAAATTAAAAGATATTTCATATGTTAAACTCGGTCAGTCTTCATGGAGCTGGGTTCTTTTAAAAGACGATTCCACTGTCTACGATGTACAAAAAAGATTTATCGATTATGCGTCAGATATGAATTGGGAATATTGTCTCATTGATGCCACCTGGGACACCAGGATAGGTTACGATAAAATAAAAGAGCTTACCGAATACGCGAAAAAAAAGAACGTGGGACTTACCCTCTGGTATAACTCGGCAGGCGATTGGAATACAACCTTTCAGACTCCCAGAGATAAAATGCTGACTCATAAATCTCGTGTAAAAGAATTTAATAAAATTAAAGAACTGGGTATAAAGGGCATTAAAGTAGATTTTTTCGGAGGTGATGGCCAATCCGTTATGTCTTATTATCAAGATATTCTCGAAGACGCTGCAGAATTCGAACTTATGGTAAACTTTCATGGAGCAACCTTACCTAGAGGATGGCAGCGTACTTACCCCAATCTTGTAACAGTAGAAGCTATTAAAGGTTTCGAGTATGTAACTTTCGACCAATTCGACGCAGACAATGAACCCAACCATTCATGTATGTTACCATTTACCAGAAATGTTTTCGATCCTATGGATTTCACTCCGGTTTGCTTTTCGGAAGTTCCAGGAATAAAACGAATTACATCTAATACTTTTGAATTGGCACTTTCGATAATTTTCTGGTCCGGTATCCAGCATTTTGCCGAAACGCCTAAAGGCATGAAAAAAGTTCCGGACTATGTTAGAAACTTCTTAAGAGAAATCCCTAACCGCTGGGATGATACCAAATTCGTAGATGGGTCCCCGGGAAAGTTTGTGGTTATTGCCCGTGAATTTGATGATACCTGGTATGTAGCCGGGATTAATGGCGAAAATAGCGAAAAAAGTTTAAAATGCGACTTATCTTTTATCAAAGTTACCAAATCGGGAACTTTGATAACCGATGGCAAAAGTAACCGTTCATTTAGTATGGAAAAAATAGTCTATATTCCAAACGAACCATTGAAAATAAATCTCAAAGTAAACGGAGGATTCGTTATAAAATTCGATAATTAGAAAAGGAGTTATGCAATGAAAAAAGTTGTATTTGTTACTATATTATTTACTTTAGTCTTACACTCACAACCTAAATTCGATTGGGGAAAACAAATTGGTACAAAATCCGAAGATTTCGGAAAAAGTATTGCACTGGATAATTCCGGAAATATTTTAATTTCCGGATGGACAAACGATAGTCTTTGCGGAAAAGCCCTTGGTGAAAATGACATTTTCCTTTATAAATTAAACAGTAAGGGCAAAGAAATATGGAAACGCCAATTAGGAACGCCTCAAGATGATCAAATGCAGGAAATCGCAGTGGATATGAATGGGAATTGTTTTATTACGGGCGGAACAAAAGGAGATCTTGAAGGAAAAAATGCCGGAGAGAATGATATCTTTTTAATAAAAATAGATAACGATGGGAATACACTATGGAGCCGTCAAATAGGAACAGAAAAAGAAGACGCTGGGGCTTATCTGGAAATCGATAAGGAAGGTTTCATTTACATAACCGGTTCAACCAGAGGAAATTTAGCATCGGAAAACAAAGGCGGTAAAGACGTCTTTATTTTGAAATATGATAACAAAGGTAATTTAATATTCAAACAGCAATTCGGTGATACTAAAAGTGATATCGGGAGCGGAATTTCCTTCGATAAGAAGGGGAATATTTATATCAGCGGCACAACCGGAGGCAATTGGGGAGAACCTAACCCGGAACTCATGGACGGATTTATAGCCAAATTTGATAACAAAGGAAAATTAATATGGAATAAATCATTTGGAACAAAAACCCCCGATTTTGCCTCAAATTTGAAAGTAGATGAAGAGGGATTTATATACGTAGGAGGTTCGACGGGAGGAGAATTCGGCGGCACTCAAAGCGGAAATGGCGATGCTTTCATCGCAAAGTTCGATGATACCGGCAAAGAAATCTGGATACGTCAATTTGGTAGGGATAAATGGGACGGGGTCTTAAGTGTTATATTCGCAGCTGATGGTTCCGAAGATATCATCGTAAGCGGTTGTCAAAACTGGAAATCATGCGAAGGATACTGCAGAAGATATAATACATCAGGTGACCTAATATGGATTCAGGAATTTATTCCTCAAGGTGAGGAACATGGAACTTGCGGAAAAGACGTGGCTATCGACCAATCGGGTAATATATACCATATTGGAGGTACAGGAGCAAACCTGTTCTCGGAAAATCTCGGAGAACATGATATTTATATAGTAAAAATGATTGACAAGATAAATTTAAATAAGTAATATAACACCGTAATATATTACAGAAAGCCAATAAAATCTAGGAGGTAAAATGAAATCATCTTTTAACAAAAAAGTATTTTGTTTTATTATATTAAGTCTAATTTTTTTACTGAAAACCATCGATCTTAGCGCACTTGATGATGGTTTAGCACGAACGCCGCCAATGGGATGGAATAGCTGGAATACATTCGGAACAAATATCGACGAAAATCTGATAAAAGAAACCGTAGAAGCCATGCTAGCAAATGGGATGAGGGACGCGGGATACAAGTACATCGTTATAGACGACGGGTGGGAAGCAAAACAAAGAGATAAAAACGGGAAATTAATCCCTGACCCAAAGAGGTTCCCAAGCGGAATGAAAGCATTGGGCGACTATATCCATTCAAAAGGATTTAAGTTCGGAATTCATAACGATGCGGGCACAAGAACATGTGCCGATTACCCGGGCGGTCGCGGACACGAATTTGAAGACGCAAGAACTTACGCTTCCTGGGGTATCGACTATATAAAATACGACTGGTGCAATACCGGAAAAGCCAATGCGGAAGAAACTTTCAAAACCATGGGAGCTGCTTTAAAAGCGACCGGCAGACCCATCGTTTTTAGTATCTGTGAATGGGGCAGCAACGAACCCTGGTTATGGGGAAAAGATATAGGTCATCTCTGGCGTACAACCGGAGATATCATCGACTGCTATGAATGTCAGGCAGTTTATTCCCTGGGTTGGAAACAAATCTTAGACGCGCAGGTAGGATTAGAAAAATATGCCGGACCGGGACACTGGAACGATCCCGACATGCTGGAAGTAGGAAATAAAGGCTTGACTCTGGCTGAATCCAGATCCCATTTCACTCTCTGGTGTATTCTTGCAGCACCTTTAATGGCAGGAAATGACGTCCGAAATATATCCGATGATATACGTAATATTTTGACGAATAAAGAAGTTATTGCCATAGATAAGGACCCTCTGGGCAAACAGGGGTACCAGATGATGGACCATCCGGGAAAGGAAATATGGGTAAAAGAGCTATCAAACGGAGCATGGGCTGTATGTTTCCATAACACATACAAAGTACCACTGGATATGAAAATAACCTGGGATCATCTTTGGATTTTAAAGGGGAAATATAACAAATACAAAGTCCGGGATATCTGGAATAAAAAAGAATTAGGAACGATAGACATTGAAAAACAGGATTATGAAGATTTCGTATGGGAAATAGCTCCTCACGATGTACTCCTTTTGCTATTTACACCGGTTAAATAAAAAACGTAAAAAAATCGAACCTACAAAGAATAAACCGGTTTTTGAATTAATATGCGTAACTGGCAGATAAGATATTTCTATTATTATATAAAAAGATATCTATATAAGTATATTAGCTATACCCAATAGAATACTTTTTCAAGAAACACTACTTTCACTATCTGTTTTTTTAAAAAGAGAATCATCCAACTCAAATCAACCAATTTATTACAGTACTACGATTTACTCAAGCACTATTAACTTAGTACTCTTACTCTGTTTCTCTGCAACAACCTTGTATAGATATACGCCGGGGGCTAGATCGACATTTACGGAGTAAGCACCTGCTGCCTGAGTTCCCGGGACAATCTCCTTAACTCTCTGACCGCTGATATTATAAACATCGATATGAATCGGTAAGGCAGCGCTTATTTCATATTTCAAACTATTCAAGGATGTCGCCGGAAGAGTAAGTACATTTGCTCCCTCTGGGACAGGAACACCGGAACCGCCTAGTTTATTTAATATGTAATCGACATATATTGTATCACCGGGATTGACTACCTCAGGAAAATCGAACTCCATTCCCACTGCGAATACATCCGATCCGCTGACAGTGTCGGGAAGTACTACAATAAATTCCTTCCATGCACCGGCAAATCCCAGAGTATAAAGACTATCTACACTAATAGAGTCAGTAACATCAAAGACACCCCAGTCAAGGTACTGAGCATAAGATCTAATTAGCAAACTAGAATCAATCTCTCCTTCCGGTGGTATCCAAACATTAAAGCTGATTGTATCTCCCAATACCACATCATTGATTGTATCTGTTCCATCTATATAATAAAAATGATTTACACCACCCTCACCGGGACGGCTGTTAAAATCCCATTTATCTGAACCCGGGTCGGTAGTAGCAGTATCCCATAATATCACGCCTAACGAATGTTCGCCCTCAAAGGCTGTCGCCGAACCCTGCGCGTTGAAAACTTCTATAGGCAGACTATCATTGATCCCAACTCGCCCATACCATCCATCCACATATGGAAATACTACACCCGTCCAACGCGAATACATAACCACTGTGTCCCCTTCCCCTTCAAAGTCAGATACAAATGCTAATCCCGAAACAGACATAAGTAAAAATAAAACGACTGCTAAAGTAAACAATTTTCTCACCATAAACCTCCTTTCGTTCTTTTGAGTTGGATAGTTCTCTTTTGATCTTAAACAAACTAAGGAAATTCCTTATTATACTATAGGGAAATACTTACGAAATGTCAAGAGCTTGATTTTATTTTCAAAAAGAGAAGAAAATATCCATACCCCATAAAGCTTTTCCATAATCATTCTCAAAAGTAACCCTCTTCATACTCCAGAAAAATTTTACCTCGAGAATTTTTAAACTCAATTCAAAATCGAATTCTTCTCCGTAAAAAACACCTTCGATTCCGGGAGTGATTTTCTCATCATAGAAAGAATAATCGAGCCTCCCTGCCACGGCTCCGCTAAAAGAATAATCTTCAATAGAGTAATCGATAAACGCTTTAAAATGATCACTATTCAAGGTCATCAAAAAATCATCCTTACCAACTTCTAAACTTCCAAACTTAGATTTAAAACCTAACGCGGGATTTTTTGAAATAATACAGTAGACCGAATTATCCATGGACAAAACATATATGGGCGCGATAAAAAAATCTTCCGTTTTAAGATTCCTTTCGGTAAATAAACCTTCACCAACAATATTTACCATAACAAGGAAAATCGGATCCCTCGGACGAAATAGATATGAAATAAATTCTCTGTCGTCATGAGTTATACCGACTCTCGCGTCCCCCAGCTTAAAATAACCAAACCACTTGTCTTTAGTCGTTTGAAAATACAAATAATCCCAATCAATTGATAAGTTAATAACATCCTCATATATTGAAGCTGCAATATTACTGTTTAAAATAAAAGGCATGTAAAAAGAACCATAACCTTTAAGAAACTTCCCAATATCTCTCGAACCAAAAATCCCTCCGGAACAAGTCCCCCATTCCAATTTCCTATCAAAATGAAAATGAAGCAGTTTATAATCACCGCTCACCGTTCTAAGATATGAATAAGGAATACTATCGTATTTCTCCCTGCCTGAAAGAAGAAATAAATCTTCTTCGCCGAGTATTGAACGGTTAATGTATTTTTGAGTTTCAAACTCCGTTATAAGGTTTTCGTCATAATAATACATACCGATTGAAGGAGGTGTATCGTACCAGACAAACTCACGCAAATCTTGTTTGGGAAAAGGAAAAAGAATCAAAGGAAGCTGTACATATAAAAGCTGATAAGCTAAAAAACCCATAGCTAAAATGAAATATTAAAATTCAAAAAGCAAAATGATAAATTATAAGAAGTCAAGCTGTTAGCTATTAGCCTTTCGCCTTTAGCTTTTATTCTTAAAAGAGCTAAAAGCCAACAGCCAAAAGCGAAGAGCTTATTTATTGTTTTCTCCATTTTAATATTTGATTTTTACATTTTAGGAGACTCTGTCTCCTTATGGGAAGTATCGATGAAAACAAAATAAATAATAATCATTGTTAACCCGATAGACACAAAAGAATCCGCGACATTAAAAGTCGGCCAATACCAACCTTTAGCGCCTACTTGAATAAAATCTATAACCTCCATATAAAGTATTCTATCGGTAAGATTTCCTAAAGCGCCTCCAATTATAAAAGACAAACTCACAAGAGAAAATCTGACATTACTATTAAAAAAAAGAAATATAACAAATATAAACGCGATTACGGTAAGTAAGGTAGAAACAGTAGGTCCTCCGAACTTGAGACCAAAAACTGAATTTGGATTTCTAATATACGTAAATTTTACTATATCGCCTATTATACTTTTAGAATCCCCATAGAGCATGTTATTCATAATCCATCTTTTTGTTAACTGGTCAATAAAAAGGACAAAAATAGAGATGGGGAAAAAAAATAATTTTTGTTTAGTACTTACAATCTTTCTTTCTTCCAAGGAACACTTTCTCTCTTTTCAGCGCAAGTTTTGCAGCATCTGGCGTAAGGTATCACCTTTAGCCGTTCTCTTTTTATTTGAACTTTACAATCCTCGCAAACCCCATATTCTTTATCTATTATTCTCTGCAAAGCAGCATCAATATCTTTCAATTTCTGTGTAAGTTGATTGATTATATAAGAATCTCTGTCGATTCTGTTCTCTATATCAGCTATATCAGCTATATGAGTAGGAAAAGGAGTATTTTCTTCTCCGTCTTCCAACGGGTTAACTTCCACTTTTGGTTCTAAATCTCTTATTTCTTCAAGGACTTCTTCTCTTTCTTTTTTCAATTTTCTTTCAAAATAATCGTAATCAACTTTCCAGGTCAAAATCTCCTCCTTTTATAACTTCAATACACCTTTCACAAAGAGTATCAAACTCACTATTATTTCCAACGCTTTCCTTAAGCATCCAGCATCTGGAGCATTTCCCGCCCTCCGCTTTTTCAACTCCATACGAACCCAGATTACCTTCGAATGAATACTCAGTATTTATCTCAGGAGCAAACTCTACTTTTGAAACGATAAAAATCTCCTCCAAATACTCTTCTAAATATTTCAATTCTTCTAAATTACTCTTTATAATTATTTTTGCCTCAAGAGAATTTCCAATATAATTGTCTTCCTGAGCTTCTTCTAAAACCTTATGAAATTCATCTCTGACTTCTAAAACTTTTTCGAATTTACTTAGAAGTTTACTCTCCTCTTCCGTTAACGCACTGCTTTCGGGAAAATCGGCGAGAAAAATCGAGCTCTCCTTATCAAACAGAGACTGCCATACTTCCTCGGTTGTAAAAGATAGGATAGGCGCGAGCATAACAGCAAGATTTTTTGTCAGTTCAAACAACACAGTCTGAGCACTTCTCCTTTTCTTTCCTTCTTTTGATTCAACATATAGTCTATCTTTAAGAATATCGAGATAAAATGAAGATAAAGTACCAACTACGAAATCATAAATCTTCCGATATACTTTATGGTAATAAAGTGAATTGTAATCTTTATCGACCTCGGAAATTAAAGAATTAAGTTTTATTAACACAAAACGATCCACCGGCAATAACTCATCTTCTTTTAACTTATCAGACTCCGCGAAATCGCCTAAGTTGCCCAGCATAAACTTAAAACTGTTTCTTATCTTTCTATAAGCATCTACTAATCTTTGCATTATTTCTGTTCCGTATTTAACATCGACAGACCAATTGACGGAAGCAACCCATAAACGTAAAATATCAGCCCCAAATTCGTCGACGATTTCAGAAGGCGCTATCACGTTTCCTATAGACTTATGCATCGATTGTCCCTCACTATCCAACATCCATCCGTGAGTAACCACTTTATCGTAGGGGGCTGTATCTTTTATAGCCAGAGAGAGCATTAAAGATGAATTAAACCAACCCCTATGTTGATCGGGGCCTTCGAGATACATATTAGCCGGCCAATTTTCTTTATCCAGAGCTCCAAAAGAAGAAATACCCGAATCAAACCAGACATCGAGAACATCCATCCCTTTTTCGAACTCCGAAGAACCACATTTTTCGCATTTGAAATCTTTTCCTAAAATATCTTCCGGATTCAATTCAAACCAAATATCCGCGGATTCCTTTTTGAATAATTCCGCCACTTTTAATATTATACCTTTATTAAGAATAGCTTTTCCGCATTTTTTACAGAAAAAAGCGGGAATATTAACACCCCATTTTCGCTGCCGGGAAATACACCAATCGGGTCTATCGCTAACAGCAGCGAACATTCTTTCTTCACTTTGAGGCGGATACCAATCATTATCCCTAACAACTTCCAGAGCTTTTTTCCTTAAATCATTATGGTCTATGGAAATGAACCATTGTTC
>CAYWUC010000108.1:0-3114 GCA_964461395.1 uncultured bacterium | reverse complement strand
GTGGCTGAAGAGATAGGGCTGGCGGAGGATTCTGTTGAATTAATGGAGAGGGAGGAGGAAGATGAAGGGGTCTCGAATCTTGCCGCGCAAATAGATTCCGGTCCGGTGGTACAATATGTTAATTATTTATTAAAAAAAGTTGTTGTTGAAGGCGCCAGCGATCTTCACATAGAACCTTTCGAGAAAGATGTTCAAGTTAGGATGAGGGTAGACGGTGTTCTTCATATTTTTCAGCCTCCGCCATGGCGACTCCAAAAAGCTGTAGTATCAAGACTTAAAGTTATGTCTAATCTTAAAATACAGGAAAAAAGAAGACCGCAGGACGGAAGATTCCAGGCGCAGCTTATGGGCAGAAAAATAGATTTTAGAATAGCTACCGTACCTACCGTTTTTGGCGAAAAAGTCGGGATAAGAGTTCTTGATAAAGAAAGCATAGAGTTTGATCTGACAAAATTGGGTTTTGAAGAAAAGGCTTTGAAGGATACTTTTTCTGCCATAAAAAAGCCTCATGGAATTATATTGCTGACCGGGCCTACAGGTTCGGGTAAAACCACGACTTTATATTCAATATTAAAAGAAATTAACAATATAGATATAAACGTTTCTACGGCTGAAGATCCGGTTGAATATACTCTTTTTGGGGTTAATCAATTACAGGTTAGAGAAGAAATAGGGCTGACTTTTGTGGAAGCTCTTAAGTCTTTCCTGCGTCAGGATCCCGATGTTATTATGGTCGGAGAAATCAGAGATAAGCCGACAACGGATATTGCTATTCGTTCTTCGCTTACCGGTCACCTTGTACTTTCTACAGTACATACAAATTCAGCGTCGGCGACAGTTACTCGTCTTCTTAATATGGGAGTGGCTCCGTTTCTTTTGGCTTCGACTCTCGAACTTATTATTTCTCAGCGTTTGGTTAGGACTATATGTACGAAATGCAAAACTCCCCTTGAGGTGTCCGACGAAGATCTTTTAAAATTGGGTTTTGATCCAGCTAAAATGGATGGAAACAAGATTTGCCATGGAGCAGGATGTGAACGTTGTAAGAAAACAGGTTATAAAGGAAGATTAGGTTTATTTGAGGTCATGCAAGTTGGTTCAAATATTAGAAAAATGATTATTGATGGTTCGACATCGGATGATATAGAAGCGCAAGCCAGAAAAGAGGGTATGAGTTCACTTCGAGATGAAGGAATCAAAAAAATTCTTGCGGGGCTTACCACTCTTGATGAAGTAGCTCGCGAGACGCAGGTGAGATAGTAATGGAAAAGCTCGGTGAAATTCTTGTTCAAGCGGGTAAAATTACTCCCTAACAATTAAATGTAGCGCTTAGAAAGCAAAAACAAGTAGCTAAACGACTTGGTGCCGTTTTGATAGAAGAAGGGTATATTACGGATAATGAACTTGCAAAGACACTATCTCTTCAATACAAGGTTTCCTCTATCGATATAAAAACTGAAGATGTAGATGGTTCATTAGTATCGTTGATTCCGCCAGATATGGCTCAGAGATATGAAATTTTTCCCATTAGACGAAAAGGGAAAAAACTAATTCTGGGAGTGGTAAATCCCGGTGATTTAGAAGCAATAGATGCTGTTGAATTTAAAACAGGTTTAAAGGTGGAAACGGTGGTTGTGACTTTCCATAAGATGGAAAAGCTTTTAGATCAATTTTATCCTGTTACTAAAGCAATCGACAGAGTAGAGAAAAAGGATGAAGAGATGGTCGATGAAGAGTTTATCTTCGCTGAAGGCAGCCTTGAGAATATTTTTATCGGGAAATCCGAGTTTGAAGGGGATGAGCAAGATTGGAGGGCTGAGGCCGAGGAAAAACCTGTAATTAAACTTGTTAATTATTTGATTACGTCTGCTGTGCAAAAAGCGGCTTCCGATATTCATATTGAACCTTATGAAAAGACTCTTCGTATTAGGTTTAGGATTGATGGAATCTTACAGCAAGTGGCGGAACCGCCATACCGATTAAGGCATGCTATTGCTACCAGGATAAAAATAATGACCGCTTCGATGGATGCGTCAGAGAGGAGGCTCAATCAAGACGGAAGGATAAAAATAAGAGTTGATGGTAAACCTATAGATCTTCGTGTTAGTATAATACCTACAGTTTTTGGCGAAAAAGTAGTTATGAGAATATTGGATCCGTCTTCACTTATGTTAAATATGGAAGACCTGGGGTTTGAACCGGATACACTGGTGAAATTTCAAAAATCTATTTCTCAGCCTTATGGTCTCATTCTGGTTACGGGACCTACCGGGAGCGGAAAATCTACCTCGCTTTACTCTGCTCTTTCCTCGTTGAATAAACCGGAAGTCAACATTATGACGGTAGAAAATCCTGTTGAGTATAATCTTAGAGGAATAAATCAGGTTCAGGTCAATCAAGAAATAGGTTTTGATTTTTCGGACGCGCTGCGCGCTTTCTTAAGACAGTCACCCAATATAATATTAGTCGGAGAAATAAGGGAAATAGATACGGCGTCTATTGCAATTAGGGCGGCTTTGACGGGTCATTTAGTCCTATCTACTCTTCATACAAATGATGCTCCCAGCGCAGTGAACCGTTTGGTTGATATAGGTATAGAGCCCTTTTTAATTGCGAGTTCATTGAATTTAATTCAGGCACAGAGACTCTTAAGAAAAGTTTGTAAGAATTGTAGAAAAAAAATAGAGCCTGATGAAGTTGATAAGGTAAGCATTTTGAAGAAAATAGGCTTAACTACAGATGATATATTAAGTCAGGATATTTATGAGCCGGGACCGGGATGTCCGGAGTGTAATTCTTCCGGATATAAAGGTAGAATTGCGGTGACGGAAGTAATGCCTATTACTATGAATTTAAGACAGATGATTCTTGATGGGGGTTCTACCGATGATTTAAGGAAAGCAGCTCAGAAGGAAGGTATGCGTACTCTTAGAGATGATGGTGTAGTAAAGTTAAAAAGGGGACTTACAACGCCCGATGAGATTCTAAGAGTAACTGTTGAATCATAAATTTTAGAGAGGAGTTATTATGGATTATGATATGAAAACCTTACTGGAAGAAATGGTGAGTAGAGGGGCGACTGACCTTCATCTTACGACTGCTTCACCTCCAATG
>CAYWUC010000107.1:0-8416 GCA_964461395.1 uncultured bacterium | reverse complement strand
GGAAAGAGAAATGAACCCGCATACACAAAATATGTGGTAAAAAAAATCGCGGAAATAAAATCTAAAACCTTTGCGGAAATAGCGGAGAAAACATACAATAATACAAAAAGATTGTTTGGAATATAGGCAGTAATTATCTTTTAAACAGATAATGATTTTTGAATCTCAGATTTTTTTGACTTTTGACTTTGGACATAGGACTTTTAGACTTTTTTAAAAACCCCTTGACAAATTTCAAAAAAACGTTAAAATCTTTGTAAGACAAAGAACTTTGAAGGGAGGTTCTAAAAATGGATAAGAAAGAAGCGGAAAAAAAAATTGAGGAGATAAAACGTCATCTAATAGAAACGGAGGAAGACTTAAGGAAAACAGGAATTTACGCCGTAGATATCCAATTTTTGTTGGGTATTCTAGTGCTTGTAGGCCTTGGTTTGACGGTTTTTCTTAACGGGAAGGCATTGTATAATCTTATATGGATAGTGTGGACTTGTATTTTTGCTGTTGGTTTTTTCTTCGGGTACAGGCTCGCTAAAAGGATACCTCGCATGACCGGAATTACGTCTTTTGCCGGGAAGTTAATAGGCATGGTTTGGTTGGGTGTAACAATAAGTCTTGCGTTGGCGATGTTTATTGTTTGGTACTCCGGATATACTCCTTATTTAGAGAGTTTTATCGCTTTGCTTGTGGGGTTAGGTTTTTTTGTGGAGTCTTTTGTTTCCTGGAGGGAGTTTCTTATCGTGGCTATCCTTTACTGGATAGCAGCCTTGATCGACGGTTTTTTCCCCGATGTTACTAATTTAGTGTTCGCTTTTCTTGTTTTTGCAACTATGGTTATTCCGGGAATAGTGGTCAAAATTCGTTTCAGGGGGAAGGAAGTATAGATGGAAGATTTTAATCCTTCGGAAGTAAATAAACTGATTCATGCTCCAATAAGGCTTGGAATTATGACTATTTTAAACTCGGCAAAGAAAGTTAATTTTATCTATCTGAGAAAAAAGCTCGACGTTACGGATGGTAATTTGAGCAGTCATATGGAAAAGTTAGAGAAGGCTGGATATGTTAATGTGAAAAAAACATTTAAAGACAAGAAGCCTAATACTGTTTACAGTATAACAGAAAAAGGTAAAAAAGCTTTTAGGATTTACCTGGAGCATTTAGAAAAAATTCTTGCGGAAAGTTAAAATTAGTATAAGTAAAGCCTGTTTGTTTTTTCTGTTGCCGGTATTACTTCCGGGTAATACAGTTATTGAGGGACGGGTAACAGGTGAGAAAAAAGAGGCTCTTCTGGGAGTGAATGTATTTTTGGAGGGGACTCTCGATGGTGCTTCTTCGGATGAAAAAGGTAATTTCAAATTTACAACCAAAGAAACAGGTAAGTTTAATCTTTTGGTAAGAATGATAGGCTATAAAGAATTCAGACAGGAATTGTTTCTTGAAGGAGAGCAGATAACGATAAGGGCAAGGTTAAGGGAAGCGGTGGTTAAAGGTGAAGGAGTTACAGTCAGAGCTTCTTCTTTTACGACCGGAGAAGAAAGCGGTGTTACTCTTACGCCGTTAGAGGTAATCATGACTCCCGGAGCGGCAGCAGATGTTTGCTGGGCTATCAAGTCTTTTCCCGGCGTTCAGCATGTTGAAGAAGGTGCGGGGTTGTTCGTTCGGGGAGGAGAAGTTACTGAAACCAAGTTTCTTCTTGACGGAGCAAATGTTTATCATCCTTATAGATATGAATCTCCGACAGGTGGTTTTTTCGGAACTTTTAGTCCTTTTCTTTTGAAAGGCACATATTTTTCTTCGGGGGGTTTCGGAGCCGAGTATGGCAATGCTTTATCGGGAATACTATCGATGGAAAGTCAGGATTTACCTTCGGAAAGGATTGTTAGTTTGGGTATGGGTCTCGCGAATTTTTCGATAGCGGGAGCTGTTCCTTTAGGCGATAAACTGGGAGTTAATTTTTCAGGTAATCAGAGCAATACAAAACCGCTTTTTGATTTCAACAATGTCGATGGTGACTTTACAGAATATCCTTTCTCATATGATCTGAACTTGAATCTTTCGTGGCTGTATTCGGAAGAAGGTCGTGCTAAATTGTTTTTCTTTAGAGAAAAAGATAATGTGGGTGTTCTTCTCGAGGATCCGACCTGGGGAGGAAATTATTATGGAACCGAGAATAGTAATCTGTATAATTTAAAAATAGATCACGCTCTATCTGATAATAGCTTTCTCAATTTTAATGTATCGCGTACTGATTTTGGGAAGGAAACGGAAATAACTTCCAGCGATGAATATATTCTCGATTTAAAAGAAACGGATAGAATTAGCCAGGCAAAAATTTTGTTAGAGAAAAAAACATGGATGTTTTTTAAATTCGGAGGAAGTTTTGAGCAAAGGAAAAGTTATTTCGAGGGTTTTGTTCCTTCCGAGGAAGACTCTTTAGACCCATCGATTCCCAGTAATTATTATGACAGGGAATACGAAAGTTATATAAGTTCGGTTTTCGTAGAAGGAACATCTTTCTTTCCTTATAATTTATCTTTGACTTCGGGACTAAGGTTCGACCGGGATTCGAAAAGCGCAAAGAATGTTTTTGATCCGAGATTCGCTTTATCCTGGAAAACCACTGATGTAATTACCCTGGCTTTTGCCGCCGGAATATTCCACCAGTTTTATGAGCCCTGGAGATATGATCCGGAATACGGTAATCCTGAGTTGGACCCCATGGACGCGAGACATTATATTGTTTCCGGAACATGGAAAAATGATGGAGGGATGGTAAGAGTGGAAGGTTATTACAAAGATTACAAAAAACTTATGAGGGAAGATGATTCTCTAAATTATCTTTCTTCCGGGTTTGGTTACGCGAAGGGTGTCGATTTCTTTGTAAAGAAGAGTTTTGAAAAGATTGAAGGAAGAATCGCTTATTCTTATTTGAGATCGGAAAGAAATTGGCAGGATTATTCTGGTCTTTTTTCTCCTGATTTCGATATCACGCATAATTTAAGCGCTATTGTGAATTTTTCTCCGTTTACATTCTTCCAGTTGGGGACAAAATTTATGTATGCAACTGGAAAACCTTTTACTCCTATGGGTGGGGATTTTCGTTCGGAACGGCTTCCCTCGTATTGGGCGCTTGATCTCAGCGCGTCTTATTTGCGTTCTTTCTTCGATAACAATTTAACTGTGTTTTATTTTTCAGTTAATAACGTTACAAACAAGGATAACATTTTAGGTTATCACAACGGGGATGAAAATCAACCAATCGAGAGTTCCTATGGTCGACTCTATTATTTCGGTGTATCTTTTCAGATGTAAAGGGGAGGTAAAATGAAAAAAGCTTTATTAGTAATGTTCGTATTTATAGTATTGGTTTTAAAGGCGGATGATAAACAAACGGTAGATGAACATTTGTTGGCAATAAAATCAGCGCAGCAGGAAGCTGTCGATGAAGGAGATGTGGAAAAGCTAAAAGAAATTTCTACGAAATTAGAACGACTTTCCACTTTTGGAGATAAGAAATGGATTGTAGATTATTATCTTGCTTTAAACAATTATAGAATTAGTACGATTTTGTATGAAAATAAGGAAATGAGTGAAAAATATCTTGAATCCTCGAAAGAATTGATTCAAAAATCAATAGCAGGTAAAGATGACTTTGCTGAGTCCCACGCTCTTTTTACCTCTATTCTGGGAATGGAAATAGGTTTCAAGCCCCAACTCGGAATGACCAATGGAATTCAATCAGGGAGAGAAATCGAAAAAGCGAAAAAACTTGCCCCTGAAAATCCAAGAGTATACATGATTGACGGAACCGGAAAATTATATACGCCCGTAATGTTTGGGGGTGGAATAGATAAAGCAATCGGACTTTTTGAAAAAGCAGCGGAATTATTTCTGCAAGAAAAAGATATGGGAATTTATCCCGATTGGGGTAGGGATGAAGTATATGTATGGTTGGGGAACGCTTATAAAGAAAAGAAAGAAGATTCTACCGCAACCGAATATTATAAAAAAGCATTGGAGGTCAATCCTGACTGCGGTTGGGCAAAAGTTCTGCTTGGGGAATTCGAGCAAGGAAAGGAAGAAGCGCAGTAAAATCATCTAAGCGAATCGCCATCATAATAAGCATCTAAATAAGACGATTCATAATCTGTCTCGAAAGAAATCATCCAAAAACATAAAAAACAGGATGCTTAAGAGCTCTATTAAGGCTTTTATGTCGAGCGTATGGATGAGAAGGGGTTGACAAAATTTAATTTTGTATTATTACATTAATACAAAATTAAAGAGGTTATTTATTTGATTTTGTTGGATAGGGTTTTTGGAGATATGGAAAGAGATGGGTTTTATTTTTTTGTTAGGGTTGGTAGAGTTGGAAATCGTTTATGCGGAACTTTTTTTGTTTTTGAAGGGTCTTAATGGACGATTGGGAAGATAAATCGATTAATTTAGTAAAGGGGTAAAGGTATTTGATAATGTTATGCGCTTTTTATTTGATGGTTCTCATTAGTCAATATAACGTTTTAGCCGGTAATATTTACGATGCTTCGACTAAAGAAGCTCTGCCGTTGGTTAATATAGTTATTGTTGGAACGGAGTTTGGTACGGTGACGGATCGTCATGGTTATTATAGTTTGATAACGGGTGATACGCTTGACCAATTTAAGGTTAGATATTCTATGATGGGTTATGGGCAGGTAACAAAGGATATAGATTTTAGAGAGCGCGAATATTTGAATGTTGATGTGGCAATGCATATGGAGCCTCTAAAAGTACAGGGGATACTTGTGTCTGCAAAGAAGAAGAAATTTAGAAGTACGGCTTCTATAACTCCACCTTCACTGTCTGATAAGGATTTGATGATGTTGCCTTCTTTTATTGAAGGCGATTTAATGAGAACAATCGAAGCTCTTCCCGGGGTTACGAAATCCTCGGATTTTTCGACTTCAATTTCAGTGAGAGGCGGAGGTCCCGATCAGAACATAGTCCTTATCGATGATGTTCCTTTGTTAAATCCTTTTCATCTTTTTGGTCTGGTATCCGCTTTTAACTCGAACGCGATAAAAAACGCTGAATTGTATGTAAGCGGGATTCCAATTAAGCATGACGCTTCGTTGTCCTCAGTGCTTGATATCAATACAAAAGGTGTCGGCAGAGAAATACAAGGTTTATCCGGTGTCGCTTCTTTGAGTATTTTATCGGGAGGACTCACAATAGGAAGTAAGATTCCTTCCATAAACAGCAATTTCCTCCTGTCGGTCAGGAGAACCTACGCGGATAAGCTCCTTGCTCTTTTTGATTACGATCTTCCATATTACTTTTACGATGGTTACCTGCATTGGGAAACGGATATAAGGGATTGGACTTTAATGCTGAGTGGGTACACCGGTAAGGATTTTCTTGATTTCAGGGATGAAGATGATGAATCGATAGAAATTATAGCCTTTGATTGGGGAAATAAAGTTGGTGCTTTGAATCTATTTCGTTCTAATACAAATGGAGATTTATTACATATTTTTGGGGGGTACAGCAATCATGATTTTTATCTTAGAATACTTGATACAATTTTTATAACGGATGGCAATATAGATGTTGGAACAATCGGAACGGAATATACAAAGAAATCCGGTGACCATGAAATTACAGTCGGTTTAAATAATTGCTACCGTCCTTTCGAATATAATGTTAATTTCAATATGGGATTCGAATATTCATATGAAGATATTTGGAGTAACAGAGCATCTATATATGTTGAAGATGAATTTAAATTATCTGATAATCTTCTTCTTTTGGGTGGAGTTTCTCTTACGCATTATTATTCCGAGAGCGAAGAATTTAATACTAAAAATACAGATTTTTTAAGAGCTTACAGATTATCGGCGAAATACTTTTTTGATGATTTGCGAGCCGTAACGTTTTCTTTCGGAAATTTTCATCAGTATATTGTACCGGGGGGGTCTGTTATGGGTGATACGGGAATGGATATTCCTATTTATTACTGGATTCCTCTCGGTGGTGAATACGATCCCGAGGAAGCGCATCACTTTAATCTTGGATTAGAGGGCTGGTTGAAAGAAGACCTTTATTTTTCTTTAGAGGGTTATTATAGAAAATATAATCGACTGCTCAACATGAAAGATCTCGAAGACATTGAAATTACAACTGAACAGGAATATTATGAGTCTATGCTGGAGGAGGGAAACGGAGACGCGTATGGTTTTGATTTTCTTTTAAAAAAAGAAATTGGGAATTTAAGGGGTTGGGTGAGCTATTCATTTCTTAAAACCGATGTGGTTTTTGGAGACGAAACTTATCCGACCGATTGGGATAGAAATCACAATCTTCATGCGACTCTTCTTGCTTTATTAGGTAAAAAATATGAGGCTGGAGTTCAATTTGGTTTCTGTACAGGGAATCCTTACACTACAGATCTTGCACGGTTTCGTCAAAGAATGGAAATTAAGCCATACGGGGACAATGAAATTTATTGGGGAGAATTAGAAGGGGACAGAAACCAGGTCAGATATCCACCGTATGTTCGTTTAGATGCAAGTTTAGGCAGATCTTTTTATTTCGGTAATAATGAACTGGATGTAAAACTCAGTGTTTACAATGTATTGGATTCCAAGAATGTTTTTATGTACTACTACGATTACGATCAGGAACCACCCATTAAAAAACCATTTTATATGCTTCCAAGGATACCTTCAATCGAGTTTATCTACAAATTTTAGGAGGTTAATAATGAAGAGACTTATATTTTTAATTCCTTTTTGCGGACTACTTTTTACTTCCTGTAGTCTCGATGAGGCACCTTTCGAGCATCGGTATGTTATCAACCTTGTTTTAAAACCGGACATGAAATTTCAAAAGGCTTTTGTTGATTCCACGTATAGATTAGATGAGGCAATTAATTATTACCACAAAGGAATATCTGATGCTGAAATCATTCTCATAGACGAAAATGCTGATACTTTTGGCTACAGTGAATCCGATACTATGATGGGACTCTATTATAGTAACGATTCTTTTTTTGTGGAGTATGGAATGAAATATTTAGTTAATATTTCTGTCGAGGGAGAAGTGATATCGAGAGAAGTTCAGGTTCCTGGTTCGCTTGCTATACTTTCACCGAAGCATCTTGATACATTATCATTAAGTAATCCGCCTTTATTAATTTGGAATAGCTGTGAGGATTGTTTCGAAAACACATATATGTCTACTGCCTATATTATAGAAGATACTTTGGGTTTTATTCCTATGTTAACTCCAGATACAACCCTGGGTATTTTTTACAATAGATTTTTATTTAGGGAAAAAGATACAATTTATACGGTTTTAGTGGAAGCAATGGATTCAAATGTGTACACTTATCTGATCTCCTGGTCGCAGTATGGCGAGCTCAAAGAGGGAAGTGCTATAGGTTTGATTGGAGCGATGACTTTCGATTCGATTGCGGTCTGGGTAAAAGAGTGAGATAAATAATTTAAAAATCAAATATCAAAATGGAAAATTATATATTAGAAACTGTTAGTGTGTTAGTGCGTGGGTGTATTGGTGTGTTTTTTTTAACTGACCAACGGACTAACCGACCCACAGACCAACGGTTTTTTTACTGTTCTTTTATCATTGGGACGAATCTTACCGGTACTATACTTTTTTCCGATAGCCCTGAGGAATCTTTAGTTATAAGAAGTAATTCCTGGTAATAAGAGCCTACCGGTATGACCATTCTTCCTCCTATGCTGAGTTGCTCTAAAAGGAGAGGAGGAATTTCGTCAGGGGCGCAGGTTACAATGATTCCGTCGAAAGGAGCGTGTTCTTTCCATCCTTTATATCCGTCGCCGGTTTTCACGGCGACATTGTTATATCCAAAGATTTTAAGCTTCGCTTTCGCGGACCTGGCAAGCGGTTCGAGTATTTCGATTGTAAAAACCGAATCCGCGAGAAGTGAAAGTATTGCCGCTTGATATCCGGAACCGGTTCCTACTTCGAGGACCCTATGGGTCTTCTTTACTTCAAGAAGTTCCGTCATGATTGCCACGATATATGGCTGAGAAATAGTCTGCCCGTAGCCTATCGGTAAAGGTCTATCATTATAGGCTAATTGCATTAGATTCGCAGGGACAAAGAAGTGTCTTTTGACAGTTAACATAGCGTCTATAACAAGAGAATCGCTTATCCCTCTTGCTATAATTTGTTCTTCTACCATTTCTTTTCGGGAGGGCTCATACACATCTTTTACATCTTTAACAGGATAAGAGAGAAGAAAGAATAGTAATATCATAATATACTACTTGTTATATTCCGAGAGTTTTTGTATTCTTTTTAGCATATTGGGATGAGTGCTTAAAGCCTCCATTAATCTATCTGAAAACTTCAATTCTATTTTTTTCGAATTCAAATATTGAAGTTCATTCGC
>CAYWUC010000106.1:0-2508 GCA_964461395.1 uncultured bacterium | reverse complement strand
TATTCGGATCCGCTCTCGTTCGTAAGCATTATCGGGGCGGTCGAGATACCCCCTGAAATGTTATTATTAAAAATAACACCGTCGCCCCCGCGAATATACATTGCTACCCAGCAAGTAGTATTTGCGTTATCAACAGTGTTGTTGTAGACTTCATAACTGCGGCTTCCCCGTGATGAACCGTACCCCGGACCATGAGCATCAATAGCCTGAACCCATGCACCTTCTCCGCCATTATCTTCAACTAAATTGTACCTGAAAACATAGCGTGATCCGTTATTTGAGGCTACGGCGTGACGGTTTCCGATAAAATAGCTGTCCTCCACAAAAACCGCGTTCTCATCGCCAAGGATGAAAGGACGCTCCCACCCATCATCGCCATCTCCCATAACACACACACCGTATCCGAAATTGGCTATAGCCGGACGGTAGATGTTAATAAAACGGCAATTGTCGATAACGCCCCTGGCATTGCCATTAACTCCGATGGCCTGCTGCCCGAAACTTTCGAATTCCACTTCTGTTATTCTGAAATCTTGACACCCATTTCTTAATTCGATACCATCATCCATAAGATCAGAATCATCCTGCTGATCTCCGATCAGTTTCATATGAGCAAAACCGACAGGTAATCCATTTGAACCGTCTACAATGAATAAAGCATTTACCAGTTCTCCGTTTGTCTGAAGTATTGTCTCATCGCGACCGGCACCAACAATATTTACACCCGCGTCCAGATAAATACTTTCGTCAAAGTCGAATGTTCCGGCCGGAATCCGGATATTATCCCCCGGATTTGCCTGTTCCAGTGCCTCGATAATATCCGAGGGGGAACCACTTGCGGCATCGATTATAGCGCCATCTGACCAATATGTTTCAACTGCAGTATCTTCTTCGTTAAATAATGAACAAGAAAAAAATATCAGAATAATTAACCCGATGATTGGGATAAACTTTTTTCTCATAGCCTTTCCTCCTCCTGAATTTTTGTTATAAAAAAAGACATTTTTTCTTACCGATTCCTTTTCAAACAAATATAAGTTATAAGATTTGTCGTCTCTTCAGATTTGCTTTCAATCTTAAATCCGGCTAATTTAAGCATTTTTTCTAAAATCCAATCCCAGGTGCTGTATTCTTCTTTAACATGAATAATTGCTTCCTTCATCATCTTTTCTCCGACTTCTTTTCTCGTTTCTTCTATCCAATCTGATATATATTTTTTATGTTCTTCAACAGGAAAGGAAAAAACAACATCAAAAAGAAAGAATTTACCTCCCGGCTTTAGAATCTCATTGATTTTCTTAAGTGCGACCAATTTCCAAAAATCAGGTAAATGATGCAAAACGGCATTAGATATAACTACATCTACCGGCTCACCATTATGTTTATAAGATAAGAATCCGCTACATATTGGAAAAACATTATTAATCTTTTCTTTAGCAATCTTACTATTACATAATTCTATCATCTTCGGAGAGATATCAATCGCGTATAGCTTTTTACAGCTTTTAGCCAGGTAAAGCGATACGCCTCCGGTACCACAACCCATATCGACAACAATATCGTTTTTGCTTATTCCAAGCGCATTTACTATACGCAGAGATTCATTTTCATAGTTACGGAATTTAGTATGTTGCTTATCGTAATCGGAAACAATCTGCTCATCTGAATAATCAACCCCGGTATGTAATCGTTCATCAAAATACCAATCGGGATTTGATTTCATAAAATCTCCCTTACAGTTTACTTGAGTTTAGATTTTAAGAATCTATTATGCCAAATTCTCGACTACCAGATCTCCGACTTCGGAAGTAGAATATCCCATCTTACCGGCAGAAAGGCTTTTTAATTTTTCCTTAACAATCTTTTTTACGGAATTCTCGACCGATTTCGCCGCTTCTTCTTCTCCGAGAGTATCGAGCATCAAAGAAAGCGCGCATATCGCGGCTAAAGGATTTATAACGTTTTTACCCGTGTATTTAGGGGCACTTCCGCCGATTGGTTCGAACATGGAAACACCTTCCGGATTAAGATTACCCCCCGCGGCAATACCCATACCACCCTGAACCATAGCCCCGAGATCGGTGATAATATCGCCAAACATATTGTCGGTAACTATAACATCGAACCATTCAGGGTTTTTTATCATCCACATACATGTCGCGTCGACGTGGGCATAATCGGTTTTTATATCGGGAAAATTTTTGGCAACTTTGTAAAAAGTCCTTTCCCACAAATCGAAAGCAAAAGTTAAAACATTGGTTTTTCCGCACAAAGTAACCTGTTTTCTTTTATTTCTTTTTTTAGCGTATTCGAAAGCGAATTTTATACAGCGTTCAACTCCCTTATAGGTATTAATACTTTCCTGGACAGCAACTTCATCTTGAGTATTTTTTTTCAAGAAACCGCCGGAACCACAGTATAATCCTTCAGTATTCTCCCTTACAACGATAAAATCTATATCCTTTTCTTCTTTACCGGCTAAAGGACAAAATCTCTTATCGTAAAGTA
>CAYWUC010000105.1:0-2855 GCA_964461395.1 uncultured bacterium | reverse complement strand
GTGTAAAATCCTTCATCCAACAGAACCACTCCGTCGAAATCAGAATATTTATGAGCTAATTCTTCTTTATCATTGAAAATATCGGGAATATCTTTAGATATTTCTGTTTTTTCTTGTTCCATACTAACTTCGTCAAATATGATCGTTTTAATATTATCTCTTAGTAATATTGCATCTTTTATGTAAATGGAGTCATTTTTCATAAGAATAGAGTCTGAATTGACAGTTCTACCGTCATTTAATTCTATTTTATTGGAGAAAACAGCAAATGGAATTAGGAATAATAACAATTGAGATTTTTTCAATATACCTCCTGTATTGTAATATTTGACTTTAAACTTGAAGTCATTTTATTAATTTTTTTTTCTCGAAGGGATGTTTTCTTTATGAGATAGTTTTTTTCTGTAGCCAATCAGTATAACTACTATAGAAGTTAACATCATAATTATGCTCAAAACTTGCGAAAGAGAAAGTATCCTAAGAATCAACGCATTTTCTGAATAATGCCGGAAAAAATCGACTATAAAGCGGTGAAATCCGTAAAGACCGATGAATAAAGCAAAAATAAATCCGTTAAAGACTTTTTTTGTTCTGATTTTCCAGAGTATTAAGAAGATCAGAAAAAGATTTAAAGTCGATATAAGTTGTGTAGGAATTACAGGTAAACTTTGCTCGGCTCCGCTCGATATCAATCCTCTTTGTAAGTGATCGACAAACGCTGGGGGATACCACCTGGCGGGAAATCTTACTCCAATACAGGATTCGGTAACCCTGCCATAACAGCATCCGTTAAGAAAACAGCCTATCCTACCGATGGAAATAGCAATCGCGATACCCGGTGCTGTAATGTCCATGACTTTAAGCAAAGGTAATTTTGCTAATTTAATGAATAAAATTCCGCCGATAAAACCGCCGATAAAACCTCCGTAAAATACCATTCCTCCTTCCCATAATTTAAAAATGGAGATAGGATCTGGAGCGAACTGGTACCAGTTTTCCCATACATACCATATTCTGGCACCTATAAGCATCCCGACTATAATCCACATTGTAAGAGATTGTATTAAGATGGGTTCGATTTTGTTTCTCGTTGCTTCTTTTGTTATGAAAAACATGCCTACAAGATATCCGGTTACTGCCATAACTCCGTAAGCGGGTAAATGAAAATCTTTAATTGTAAGTAAGTATCTATACATGAATATTTCCTTTAACTATATTCGTAGTTATTTATATGACTATTTTTAAACATTTGCGGCTACTTTTTCTTTTTTTTGATTTTTTCTTAATTCTGATCTTCGAACGAAAATTTTTGTAGGACATTTTTCCAACGCGGGTTCTAAATCCTTATTATCTTTTATTTTGTCCCATTGTATTTTTGCGAGTTTTTCGTCCATTTTAACCATTTCATTTTCCGTTACTCTTGTACAAAGAGTGCAGCCTATACAGCCACGCGTGCAAACACTTTTAACGGTTTTAGCGTCATCATAAGAGCTGCAGGCAATGTATATGTCCTGATTCTTTGGAATAAGCTTAAAAAGTTCTCGTGGACAGGTTTCAACACAGACACCGCAGGATGTACATTCTTCCTCGATTACATAAGGTAAACCATTTTCACCCATTTCTATTGCGTTAAAAGGACAGGCGCCGACGCAATCTCCGAGACCTAGACATCCGTATTGACAGCCTTTATCGCCTCCCACTAAATGAAGGGCTTCACAGGTCATAATGCCGTGGTAATCAGCAATTCGTTTAGCAGTTTCGTTGTCTCCTAGACAACAAAGTACTGCTACTTTTTCCTCGCCTGTGTCTTTTTTTGTAACACCCATTATTTCCGCGATTTTGTTAGCTCCTTCCTGACCTCCGGCTTTACAACCATTTACCCCATATTTGCCTTCCACAACTCCCTGAGCAAATGCCGCGCAGCCAGGAGCCCCACACGCGCCGCAATCTATCCCGGGTAGAATTTCATGGATTTGTTCTACTCTTTTATCTTTTTCAACTTTAAATTTCTCGGCACTAAATACTAAAAAAGCTCCGAAAATAAGAGTTAATGCTGCGAGAAGTATTACAGGTATTAAAACTTCCGTCATCAAACCTCCAGGTTTTTATAATTAATCTATTAATTGAAAATAGATAGAAGTTATTTATTGTCAAGAGCGGAAAGCAAATAGCCGGGAATTACTTTAGTCCAAAGTCCAAGGTCCAAGATCCAAGATCAAAACTAAAACCTAAAACCTGCTTTCCCGCTAATCCAAAATAGACAGCTGATAGCGTATTATTAAGGGTGGGGGGTAATTGTGACAGCGTTTTTAGTAAAATAATCGCTTATTTTTTCAATGTGTTTTATTGCCCCAAAAAACGCATCTGTAGTTTCCGGACAAAAATGTTTACCTCTATCGTTTTCAATAAGAGAAAAAGTTTCTGAAAGAGAGAAAGGTTTTTCCCTATATGGTCTTTCCGATGTTAGAGCGTCGAAAAAGTCAGATAATGCGACAATTCTTCCTGCTAAAGGAATTTTTTCTCCGGCAATTCCTCGCGGATACCCTTTACCATCCCATCTCTCATGATGAGTATACGCTATTTCGGAGGCAGTTTTAATTACTTCTGATTTTGAATCTTTTAGTAAATTATAACCGAGAGTGGTGTGTTCTTTCATTATTTTCCATTCGTCTGCAGTTAGTTTACCGGGTTTTGTAAGTATCTTATCCGGAATCCCGATTTTACCTATATCATGTAATGGGCTGCTTTGATAAATTATTTCTATAAAATCATCATCGAGGCCCAGATTTTCTGCTATTATTTTTGAGAAAGTGGCTACTCTTTTAATGTGATCACCGGTTTCCTTATCTTTATAC
>CAYWUC010000104.1:0-6091 GCA_964461395.1 uncultured bacterium | reverse complement strand
TGTATCTTTTAATAAAAGATACACATTGTCGTTTTTTTTATTGAAAGTATTAACTTCCGAATTGAACCTAATTTTATAAAGATTTTTCTTTAAATTAATTTTTTTGAATAAAGGAGTTGATTCAAAAATATCTTTGGGGAGTATCATTGACTGAACTCAAAAAAGATAGTCAGTCGATCCAGTATAATATTCTACCGCAGTTAGGACAAGTGATAACCGACAGATTTTCCTGATCGGGAGATATCATTTGTGTCGGTAAAAGTAAATAACAACCCTGACATATATTATTTACTACGGGTACAACAGCGCTTCCGTATCTTTTTGTGAGTCTAGTGTATTTTCTGTAAATATGGTCTTTTAGTTGTGATACAATACTTTCCCTTGCTTCTTCCATCTTTTTTATATTGCCGATTTCGAAACCGACTTCCTCTTCTTTTATTCTATCTTTACGTAAAATGTCTAATTCCTGTAGGGAAATTAAAAGTAATAGCTGTTTATCCATTTAGACTCCAAAAAGTTTACTGAGTTCTGCTTTGAATTCTTTTTCATCGCTTATGGAAAATAATTTTTCATCCGCTGAAATCTCATTAAAAGTTTCCGCTATTTTTCCGAGTAAAATCAAGTATTCTCTTTTGGAAGCATACGGCGGAGCTACTAACAAGAATACCAGGCGTACAGGTTTTTTATCGAGTGCTCCAAAATCTATAGGCTTAACGAGTCTTCCTATCGATACCATCAAGTTTTTAACCACCATACTTCTTGTATGAGGAATTGCAATGCCGTTCCCAATACCCGTAGATCCTATTTTTTCACGCTGAATAACAGCATTGTTTAGCATTTCTTCTTTGTCTTTGCTTGTATTTAGAGTGTGAACCAATTTATTTATTATTTGAAACTTATCCGAAGCTTCAATGTCCAACATTATCTGGGCGTTTTCGAGTATTTTCTTGATAGTACTTATTTCCATAACCAAATAAATTATAATACTCTTTACTCAGTTGTCAATACCTGTTTTTAACCATACTTAACCTTTATAAACATTTTTATGTAATATTCTTTCTAAAAAGAGGGGGATAAAAAAACTAATTACTCTGGGTATGGGGTTAGTAAAAACACTAATAAAAATCCTGTTTTAATGTTGTGGTAAATAAAAAAACAAAGAAATTTATTCAAACCAGATCTTTCGGTAATACTTGACGGAGTTATAAATTCAAATTATATTGATTAGAGTGGACTAGAAAAAAATAAGTTTAACTGGAGGGAGGAACAATGAAAATAAGAAAAGTCTTTCTTTTTACTTTAATGCTTGTTTTAATGGTCTTTAGTTGTTTTACATATAAGACTAAGGTCGTGCAAATTCAAAATGGAGTTCAAATTGAGACTGCGGAAATCAATTTGAAAGCCCAATTTTATGCGGATGACATAGTTTATGTTGTTAAATGGGTACCGAATGCATCGGCGGAAAAAGTAAGTTTAGTCGTTATCCAGGATACTCTTCCAGACATAAAAGTGAAGTTTAAAGAAAATCGTAAAGAAGTTATTCTCAGTTCTGAAAAAATTACATTAAATATATCCAAAAAAGATGGTAAAATCGAATATTTAACACCCAGTAAAGAAAACATTTTGAAGGAAAAAGGTAAAACAAAGATTACACCGGTTGAGTATGAACACGAAAAAGCATTTAGTCTTAAGCAAAATTTTCTACTGAATCCGGATGAAGGGATTTATGGGCTTGGCCAGCATCAGTATGGATATATGAACTATCGAGGGCGGAAAGTTATCCTTGTTCAGACCAATACTGATGCAATTGTACCTTTTCTTATTTCAACCCGTGGATACGGAATACTCTGGGATAATTATTCTAAAACAATTTTTGAGGATAGCGATAAAGAAACTTATCTCTGGTCGGATGTGGGTGATAATATCGATTATTACTTTATTTATGGCCAGAGCATGGATGGAGTAATTGCTTCTTACAGAAGCCTTACAGGCCAGGCTCCCATGTATGGTAAATGGGCTTATGGATACTGGCAAAGCAAGGAGCACTACGTGAGTTGGAAGGAATTGTTAGGGGTAGCTCGAGAATACCGACAACGCAAGATTCCTATTGATAATATAATTCAAGATTGGCAATACTGGGGAGATAATGACAAATGGAGCGGAATGATATTCGATAAAGAAAGATATCCTGAACCTCGGGAGATGATAGACTCGGTTCACGATTTGAATTATCACATCATGTTTTCTATCTGGCCGGGGCTTGGACCCAACACAGAGATTTATAAAGAAATGCAGAAGAAGGGGTATCTATTTGATGTGGTTGGATGGGCAAGTTTCAAGTATTACGATGCTTTTATTCCCGAAGCCAATGATGTGTACTGGAAATATCTAAAAAAAGGATTGTTTTCTAAAGGGGCTGATGCCTGGTGGGTGGATTCTCCTGAACCGGATATCATCAATGCGACGATGAAAGAATCCCAGGAGTATGAAATGAAAAAAGTTGGAATGAATCATCTCGGAAGTTGGGCTCGGTATCTAAATGCTTATTCCCTGGTTATGATGGACAAATTATACGAGAACCAGAGAAAAGAGACTGATAAAAAAAGAGTTTATATACTCACTCGCTCAGCATTTGCAGGTCAGCAGCGAACTGCTGCCACTACGTGGTCTGGTGACATTGGAGCCAGCTGGGAGATTTATAAAAAGCAAATCGCTGCTGGTATCAATTTCTGTATGTCGGGTCTTCCATACTGGACTTTCGATATTGGAGCTTTCGTAATTGGTGCTTATGGAGGTGTTTTTTCCGGTGGGGGAAAGGATCCGGCTTATCAGGAACTTTATGCCCGTATGTTTCAGTTTGGGGCTTTCTGTCCGATTTTCCGTGCTCATGGGTCCGAAACACCCCGGGAAATTTGGGAGTTTGGCGAATTTACAGAATCGATGATAAAGATAGATCGGTTACGTTATCGATTACTTCCTTACATTTATTCTATTGCCTGGAAAGTTACCAGTGAAGGTTATACGATTATGCGTGGTTTGCCCATGGACTTTACCGAAGATAAAGAAACCTATTTGGTTAATGACCAGTTTATGTTTGGGCCGGCAGTAATGGTTTGTCCGGTAACCCAGTACATGATTCATAGGCCGCCGGAAAGTAGTATTCTTATAACTCCAGAGCATTTCCGAACAAAAGACGGCAAGCTAGGAGTGCATGCTAAATATTACAAAGATCCGGAATTTAAGATTTTATCACATAAGCAAATAGAACCCGACATTAATCATCTCTGGTATACAGGTAGACCGGATTATATGACTGATTCCGCTTTTTCCGTCAGGTGGGAAGGCAAACTTATTCCCTCCCAAACAGGTAAACATCAATTTCATTTAAAAAGTTATGACGCTAAACGTATTATTCTGGATGGTAAAGAGCTTCCTATTATTTATACAAGTGTAGAGCAATATACAGATTTTGTTCAATTGGAAGCGGGCAGGGAATACGATTTTATTTTGAAGATGCAGAACCGCTCTACAGGCGCGGCAAAGATGAAGCTTTACTGGAAAACGCCTTCCATATTCGAAAAAGAGGAAACTGTGGAAGAAAGAAAAAAAGCAAGGGCCGTTTATTTACCTACAGGGCACAGTTGGGTAGATTTCTGGACAGGAAAAACTCATTTAGGTGGGCAAACAATTGTTGCAGACGCTCCAATAGATAAAATTCCGTTATTGGTTAAAAAAGGTTCTATTATTCCAATGGGGCCTTTTATTCAATACTCCACGGAGAAAGAAGCTGATCCAATCGAACTTCGGATATATATGGGTGCCGACGCGGAATTTACATTATATGAAGATGAAAACGACAATTATAATTACGAAAAGGGTATTTACGCAATTATTCCTTTTTACTGGAATGACAAAAAGCAGGAACTTACTATTGATAACAGAAAAGGGTCTTTCCCGGGAATGCTGACAAAAAGGAATTTCCAAATCGTTCTTGTAAAAGAAAGACATGGAACAGGGGTGGAGATTACAGAGAATCCGGATAAGGTTATTTTATATGAAGGTGAAAAACTTACCGTTAAATTTAAATAAGTAAATAATGAACATATTATTTTAAAACAAGGAGGCAAAAATGATACATAAAATAATAAATGTTTTAATTATTTTTTTTCTCATAATAATTGGCTGCGGGGGTGCTAAAGAGGAAACTCTGTCCATCGATTCAGCTATGATTACCGGGGAGTATAGCATTCCATCCTGTCCGGATTGGCTGCATACGGCGGTATTTTATCAGATCTATCCCCAAACTTTCTACGATTCTAATGGGGATGGTATTGGTGATTTACCGGGAATAATTCAAAAGTTAGATTATGTAAAAAGTCTCGGGGTAGATGGTTTCTGGATAAATCCATTTTTCCAGTCTCCTTTTAACGATGCGGGTTACGATGTATCGGACTATTACAAAGTGGCTCCACGTTACGGCACAAACGAAGATGCAAAACGTATGTTTGAAGAAGCGGAAAAGCGTGGTTTAAAAATATTGTTCGATTATGTCATCAGTTACACGAGTATTGAACATCCGTGGTTCCAGGAATCCGCTAAGCAAGAAAAAAATAAATACTCCAACTGGTATATCTGGACTGATAATACCTGGCTAAATCCGCCAAAGGAATATAGAGACGCATTTATAAAAGGTTACAGCAGACGCAACGGTCAATTTATGCGTAATTTTTACTGGAGCCAACCAGCATTGAATTTTGGATTTGCCGGGCCTTGTGAAGACTGGATGCTGCCAATCGATCACCCGGATGTTCTCGCGATGCAGGAAGAACTGAAAAAAGTGTTGCGATTTTGGATGGACATGGGCGCTGACGGTTTTAGAGCAGACATGGCAGGCGCCCTGGTTAAAAATGCACATATAAAAGAAGGCGATAAGTTTTTTAGCAGGAGAGATGAGGGAACCAAAAAATTCTGGAATGAAATACGCAGTATCATCGATAATGAGTATCCCGGTTCGTTCATGGTAGCAGAATGGTCGTATCCCGCATCGGCTCTGGATGGTGGGGGTTTTCATGCCGATTTTTATCACTGGTTTTCTGGATACAATGATCTTTTGCAGAAAGAAAGCTGGCGAATCCTGAACGGATATTCGGAAGGACATAGTTTCTTTGATAAAGAGGGTAAAGGAGATATTACCAACTTCCTTAAAAGCTATTTAGACCAATATGAAAAAACCAAAGGTAAGGGGTATATTAATCTTCCGCTTGGCAATCACGATCTTTCAAGGCTCAATATCGAGCGTTTGACCGAAGACCTCGAAATTATTTTTGCCTTTTCTCTTACAATGCCGGGTATTCCCTTTATCTTTTACGGTAACGAAATTGGTATGCGTCAGCTTTATGGTTTACCCCATGTGGAAGGCGCTTATAAGCCCAGAGCGGGGGGTAGAACGCCCATGCAGTGGACCGGAGGAAAAAACAGAGGGTTTTCAACTGCTTCTGCTGAGAGATTGTATTTGCCGGTTGATACCGCGGAAGATGCTCCCAATGTCGCGGACCAGGAAAAAGATCCCAATTCTTTGTTTAATCGGGTAAAAAGACTCATACAGCTTCGCAAAGGAGAAAAAGCCTTAACCGCGTATGCGGAATTTGTGCCTGTTTACGCGAAAGAAAATACTTATCCGTTTATATACGCCCGTGCCTGCGGGGATGAAATGATACTTGTGATTCTGAACCCCTCTGGCAGAAAAGAAAAAGCTAATTTCAATTTGAAGCCTATTATTGATCATTATGAGCTATTAGCTGGCAGGGAAATGGAAATAGAAATCCAGGAAGATAAGTATCAGGTTATAACGCCAGAGCAGAGTTACGCGATATATAAATTTGTGAAATAAACGGAAAATATTTATTTTACCGCTATATTAACCGAACCAGGTTTTAATCCTACTGAAGTTGCTTCCAGGGAAATATTTCCGCATTTTTCTTTTGATTGAATGACAACCAGACACATGCCATTAAATGCTTTTCTGTAATTTGCTTTAAAAGGTTCATGGCTTGTCTGGCTTCCGTTGTCAACTCCGGCAATAAATCCTTCA
>CAYWUC010000103.1:0-4039 GCA_964461395.1 uncultured bacterium | reverse complement strand
ACACTATGAGTATGTGTATCAAATTCTTACAATACTAAAAACATTTACCACAGAGGGCACAGAGAAAAAACACACAGAGATTTTTTGTTGTTTTAAATAAATTCCAGCCTCACCCCAAATATTCACATGTAGAACGCGTAGTTTTTTATATTTATTTTTTGCCGTCAGCAGTCGGCTGTCATTTTAACTTTACTGTTTTTTAAACGCTTTGCCAATTAGATAGAAAGATCCGGTTACAATTATTATATCGGAATTTGAAGCATCTTTTATTGCCCTATTTAAGTCCTTTTCAGGGGTGCCTGTTGTATCAGCCATTTCCATACCTACTTCCATTATTATTTTTTTTATCTCGTTAAGCGGCATTTTTCTTGTGTATGATATTTCGGTGGGATAAATTTTCTTAACCACAGGTTTTATTTCTTTAAGCATGCCTTTGATATCTTTACCTTTTAAACATGAAAAAACAAGCAAAACTTTTTTATTAAATACTTTCTGTATTGTATCCTTTAAGTTTTTAATAGAAGCAACATTGTGAGCTCCGTCTGCGATAATGCGCGGGTTTTTTGATATAATCTGGAAACGCCCCGGTATTTTTAATTTAATTAGAGTTTCGTTTAATTCCTTATTGCTTAAATCGATTTCCGCTTTCCTGCACGCGGTAATTGCCAGAGAAGCATTTAAAGCCTGAGCTTTACCGATGAGATTCGTGGATATTTTTTCTCCGTTTAATTCAAAAACAGTTCTATTTTCATTAATAGAAACTATTTTATAATTTTTTACGAATTCTATATTTCCGCCTACTTCTTCCTTTAGTATTTCTTCAACCGCTGCATCTTGAGGAGCTGAAATATTTATATGTTCCTTTCTTAAAATCTTTGATTTTTCCCGTGCTATTTTTGAAAGAGTTTTTCCGAGAATTTCCGTATGGTCGTAGCTTATAGATGTTATTATCGATACATCCGGATTAAATACGTTTGTCGCGTCCAATCTGCCTCCGAGTCCGACTTCGAAAATAGAATAATCTACTTTTTCCCTGGAAAATAAGAGGAAAGCCATCAATGTCAAAGTTTCAAAAACGGACATATCACTGATTTTTCCTGATACTTCTTCCATAAGAAAAGCGAATGTGTCTTTTGCAATTGGTTTTCCATTTAAACTTATTCTTTCTCTATAAGAAAACAGATGAGGTGAAGTGAAAAGCCCGGTAGTATAGCCCGCTTTTCTGCAAATCGATTCGATAATATAAGCGGTCGAACCTTTGCCTTTTGTCCCTCCTATTAAAAAACCCTTTAGTTTTTCATGGGGATTTCCGAATAGTTCTAAATGTTTTTTAAAATTTTTTAGAGATACACTGTAATCTTTACTTTCTTTTTTCTCTCTGTCGATTAAGGAAGATAGGTGATTTAAGGCTTCGGAGTAATCCAAATTGTATTATAGCGGGTTTGCCGCTTTATACTCCGAGTAAAATCCTTTCTTTCATGTCCGATACTGCTCTTTCGATTCCCACATTAATAGAGCGAGCGATTATTGAATGTCCAATATTTAATTCACTGATTTCTTCTATTTCCGCGATATAACCGACATTTTGTAGGTTCAATCCGTGCCCCGCGTGAACCTCTAATCCAAGAGTTAAACCTACCTGCGCGGCGTCTTCGATTTTTCTAAGATTTGCTTCACTCGGGTTTTCACACCATCCTCCGGTATTTAATTCGACGGCATCGGCTCCGAGTTTGGAAGAAAGTTCTACTATTTTTATATCCGGTTCTATAAAAAAGGTAACGTGTACTCCGGAACGTTTATATTCTTCTGTAATTTGTTCTGCCTCCTTCGAAACTTTTCTTAAGTCCAATCCGCCTTCGGTGGTTATTTCTTCTTCCCGTTCCGGAACAAGGCATACCCAGTGAGGTTTAACTGATTTCAGAAAATTTTGAATTTCCTTATCGAGGGAACATTCGACATTAAGGTGGGTTTTTACGACTTCTTTTAATATCTTTATGTCTCTTTCTTTTATATGCCTTCTATCAACTCTTATATGACATGTTATCCCGTCTGCTCCGGCAGACTCTGCCAAGAGCGCTGTTTCTACCGGGTCGGGATACGCCGCTTGCCGTGTTTCTCTTATTGTCGCGACATGATCGATATTAACGCCCAGTCTCATCTTCCGAATATAGTTTCCTATCTGTTTCTCTTAATCTTTTGATTAAGGATTTAACAAGGTGATAAAGCATAGGGATTTCCTGTAATTTTTTTTCCAGTTCGTCGACGACCAAAACCGAAACGGTTGTATCTTCGATAGCCTGAGCCGTAGCGCTTCTTGGCCGTCTGTCGAGTGCTCCCATTTCACCTAAAAAATCTCCTGTTTTGAGATCTGTAACCCATTTACCTTTTTTTGTTATTCTGACTCTTCCTTCTCTTATTAAAAACATTTCATTCGGTATATCGCCTTCTGAAATTAGGACCTCTCCGCTTTTGAAATGTTTTGTCTCAGCCATTATCTCTTCTTTGAAGGTGCTTTTTTCTCCCATTCAGCCACTATCGGCGCGACTATAAAGATTGAAGAGTATGTTCCTACTATTACCCCGACCAGCAAAGTTAAAGAAAATCCGTGCAGTATTCTTCCGCCGAGGAAAAATAGCGATATAAGAACAAGTAAAGTGGTAAGAGAAGTTATTATTGTTCTCGCCAATGTCTGGTTTAAAGATGCGTTTATGATGTCCGGGAACGGTTTGCCCCGCATCAATCTTGTGTTTTCTCTTATTCTATCCGATATTACGATAGAATCATTTATCGAATAACCGAGTATGGTTAAAAGCCCCGCAATTATCGGGATGCTGAATTCTACATTGGTAATCGATAATATAGATATGGTTATTATGAGGTCATGCAGCAGAGCAGTAATAGCCGCGACACCGAAACGGAAAGTGAAACGGATAGATACGTAAAGTAAAATTCCTAACATACCCATTAAAACAACCCAGATTGCTCTCGTCTGGAGTCCTTTTGAAATTGCCGGTCCGACAAGTTCCTGTCTCGGGAAACTGATTTCTCTTCCGGGGAAATTTTCCTGTAAGTCAGTTTTAAGTTTATTTAATGATTCTTCCTCGCTTTCCTGTACCTTTATCATGAAAAGGTTTTCCCCTCTTTCCTTTTGTATGGTTGCATCATTAAAACCGATAGCGGAAAGAGTGGCTCTCATTTTTTCTGAGGAAACGGATTCTCCTTCGAACTCAACGTCTAAAACATAACCTCCTGTAAAGTCGACACCGTATTTAAGTCCGCGGTGCGCGGTGAGAGAAACCAAACCGGCTAAGATTAATAATCCCGACAGTAGAAAAGTGATTTTCTTCATGTTCAGGAAATCATAATTCGGGTTTTTGAAAATGCTTAACATGGGCAGGTTTTTCAGTCCTTTTAATATCCAGAATTCGAAGAGATTTCGAGTTATAAATATCGCGGTAAAGAAACTTGCGGCAAGCCCGATAGACAAAGTAACCGCAAATCCTTTTATTGCGCCGGTGCCGAAATAAAATAATATTATAGCGGCAATAAATGTAGTTGTATTGGCGTCTAAAATAGTGGAGAAGACTTTTTGGTATCCCCCCACTATTGCCGTTCTTATCGTTTTTCCGGATTGAAGTTCTTCTCTTATCCTTTCAAAGATAAGAACGTTAGCGTCTATTGCCGCGCCTACCGTCAGAACAATACCGGCAAGCCCCGGCAGGGTTAAGGTGGCGCGTAAGCCGGAAAGGACCGCCAGAAGGAATATTAAGTTTAGAATCAAAGCTAAGATGGCAACCAATCCGCCTTTTAGGTAATAGACAATAATAAAAAAGAATACAAGGATTGCTCCCACAACAAGAGACCGTGTTCCCGCTCTAATTGAATCATTTCCGAGAGATGCTCCTATAGAACGTTCCTCGACTATTTTTAAGGGCGCAGGCAGAGCACCGGCTTTAAGGATAATTGCCAGTGTTTTTGCTTCTTCCATTGTCGCGTTACCCATGGTTATTTGTGATTTTCCGGTTGGTATTCTCTCACG
>CAYWUC010000102.1:0-1814 GCA_964461395.1 uncultured bacterium | reverse complement strand
AAAATTCTTTATTGATATATCGAGATAAGTGTCTTTTTTACTGAATATCCAGTATATATAAAGCAGAGAACTTACAGCCATGGAAAAAACCGAAGCAATCGCGGCACCGCTGACACCTAATTTGAAATAATATATAAATATCGGGTCGAGTATTATATTAAGTATGGAGCCGATAAGGATACCGTACATGGCTCTTTTTGCGTCTCCTTCTCCTCTTAGTATGGAGCCCGCAATGTTTGAAAAAATTAATATTGGAGTTCCCAGAAAAAAGATTTTTGAGTAGTCGATTGCCATCACGGCTACTTTTTCGTTGTTCCCGCAAAATGCCCTCATAATATCATCGATAAAAGGAAAAGCGGATACACTTAGAATAATCGATAAGATGAAGCCTAAAATTAGTGTGTGTTCCGCTGTATTATCCGCTTCCTTTTTTTCTCCTGCTCCGATTCTTCTTGAAATTGCGGAACTGCCTCCGACTCCGATTCCCATACCGAGAGCAATAATTATAAAGAAAAATGGAAAAAAGAGACCTACAGAAGCGAGAGCATCCGCGCCTAAGCCTGCCACCCAGAATCCATCAGCTATGTTGTAGAACGCGTGAACAAGCATTGCAATCATCATAGGTGTCGATAGCTTCAATATAGCTTTTTTCGGTTCTCCTAATAGATCTTTTACACCTTTGGTTATATTGTTATTTTTATCCATTTGAATCCTTAAAGATATAGATTTGAAGGGATTTGTAAACCCATTTTTTGAAGTTAGTTCGTTAGGTTGTGGGATCGTTAGATCGTTAAAAAACAAAATATAAGGGTTGAATTTTAGATTTAGCGAAATGTCGTCAGCGGATAGCGTGATGATTCGGTTTTTTATCTTGACATAATAACTGTTAAATATATTATTAGTAAGGTTTTTCACAGAAATTTGTAGGAGGAGATATATCTTTTTTGTTTTTTATAATGATATCAAGCAATTCGATGAGTACCGAAAATTTTACGGTAATTTACCCCAATGAATCTTATAAGAACTGCGCACTGCAACAACTTTCTATACTGGAAACATATAGAGAAAGTGTAATAGAGTTTGCTCATAATGATCCGGGAAGAACCATATTGTTTATAGACGATTGGGGAGGTTCAATTATGGGATATGCTATGCCATGGGTGAATTCAATAAACTTAAATACATATATTCATCCTCCAGTTCCGAGGATTAGCAGTGTGACTTCCTGGTGGAGAGTAGGCAACATTCATGAATATACTCATATTTCAAATATGACAAGTACAGGAGGAATACCTAAATTGTTCAGGGGATTATTTGGTAAATACTTTCAGCCTAATTTGTATGTTCCTACATGGGTGGCCGAATCTTATACGGTTTATTTTGAAAGTATGCAATTTCCTTTTGAAGGGAGATTAAACGGAGGTTTTTATGATGCTTATGGTATGGCCTGCGCACGAGACAATAAATTTCCCGGTATGCAAGATTTCACCTATAATCATTACTACAAATTTCCTTTTTACTCTTCGCCCTATATGTGGGGAGGTTTTATGGCAAGGCATAGAGCTGAAAAGTATGGAGAAGAAGGAGTTTCTGATTGGGCTGACAGGTATGCAAATTCCATTCCTTTAATAAGTTTTGAATATACTCACAAATCGGCTTACCGTAAATTTTCTTTTGATCTTTATGATGAATTGAAAAACGAATTCGAAAAAGACCTGACAAGATATAATTTTTCTCAAGAATCAAAAGTCATATATTCGGGAAATGAATTGCTTGGTTTTCTTACGCATGATGAGCATTATTTATATTTCTTG
>CAYWUC010000101.1:0-2058 GCA_964461395.1 uncultured bacterium | reverse complement strand
TGACCCACTTTTACGTTAGGTTCTATGTATACCGTATTCGGCAACAGTATGGTAATCCCTTCTTGCTGGAGCGCCTCTATCTTTCTATCTATTAATATCCTGGTTGCTTCCGAAAGATTTTTTCTGGTATTTATTCCCTTTAATTCCAGAGGATCTTTTGTTTTAAATCCCCCGACTTTACCTCCGTTTTCTCTGATTATGGCAACTACGTCGGTTAAATAATATTCCCCCTGAGCGTTATCAGTGGTTACCTTCGTAAGGGCGTTACGTAAATGCTGCATAGAAAAAACATAAATACCACCATTCACTTCTTCTATCTTCTTTTGCTGCTTATTTGCGTCTCTTTCTTCTACAATTTTAGTTATTTCATTGTTTTCTCTTATTATTCGACCATAGCCTTTTGGGCTATGCGGACAAAAAGTCATTATAGTAACGTCCAATGCGCTTTTTTGATGATAATCCAATAATTTTTCTAAAGTTTTTTTTCTTAAAAGAGGTATATCTCCTGAAAGAATAACGACTGTGCCTTTTTTGGCATTAATTTTCTTAAGAGCTACGGCAACTGCCGCTCCCGTGCCTGTTGGTTCTTTTTGCAGGGCGTATTGTACTCCGGAAAATCTATTTTTTAATTCTTCGCCCTTTTTGCCGTAAACGAGCATTATAGATTTCCCGGAAATACTTTTAGCCTGGTCGACGACCCATTCTATTATGGTTTTACCCATAAGGTCATGGAGGACTTTGGCTTTCTTTGATTTCATTCTTTTTCCAATCCCAGCAGCAAGAATTATTGTATGTAAAGACATTATTTTTTCTCTTTTAATTTTAATTTTGGGATAGCGAGCCCAACCGCATCTTCTATTTTGTTGACGAAATGGAATTTGAGACCCTTTCTGTACTCATCCGGAATATCGGTGAGGTCTTTTTTGTTATCTTCAGGGAGTATGATATTCTTTATCCCTGCCATTTTAGCAGCCAGAACTTTTTCTTTTACCCCACCTATGGGAAGAACTTTTCCTCTGAGTGTTATTTCCCCGGTCATTGCGTAGTTAGGTGATACAGGTTTTTCTGTGAGTATAGAGATAAGAGCTACCGATAATGTAATGCCGGCGGAGGGCCCGTCTTTCGGTATTGCTCCTTCGGGTATATGTATGTGGATATCTTTCTTTTCAAATTTATCCGAGGCTATATTGAATGTAGTAGTATTGGATTTAATGTGAGAAAGAGCTGCCTTAGCTGATTCCTGAAGAACTTCTCCGAGATTTCCGGTTAATATAAGATTTTCTTTGCCCGGCATAATTGTTGCTTCTACAAAATGTATCATTCCTCCCGCTGGAGTCCAGGCGAGTCCGGTAGCTACTCCAACAGATGCTTTTTCTTCTTTAAGTTTACCGCGGAACTTAATGGGTCCGAGATAATCTTCCAGTGTTTTTTCGTTGATTTTAAATTTCTTCCCTTCTTCCTTGGCTACTTTTTTCGCGATCTTTCTGCAAACCTTACCTATTTCTCTTTCCAGATTTCTAACTCCTGCTTCTCTTGTATAATTGTTTATTATTTTATTTATAGCTCTGTTGGTAAAGGTTATTTGTTTTTTAGTCAAACCGTTTTCTTTAATTCTTCTCGGAACAAGATACTTATTAGCGATTTTAAATTTATCCGGAGCTGTGTAACCCGGCATTCGGATTATTTCCATTCTATCTAAAAGCGGAGGAGGGATGGTATCCGAGATGTTTGCTGTTGTTATAAACATAATAGAAGAAAGATCGAAAGCAACTTCTAAGTAGTTGTCTCTGAAAGTATCGTTTTGTTCTGGATCGAGAACTTCAAGAAGAGCCGAAGCGGGATCTCCTCTGAAATCCTTTCCTATTTTATCTACCTCATCCAGCATAAAAATCGGATTTTTGGTCTTTAGTCTCTTCAAATGTTGTATTATACGTCCGGGAAGAGCGCCTATATATGTTCTTCTATGTCCTCTGATTTCAGCTTCGTCATGGACTCCTCCAAGGGATAGTCTTGTGAATTTTCTTCCGAGTGCTCTTGCTATCGATTGTCCTATAGAAG
>CAYWUC010000100.1:0-5941 GCA_964461395.1 uncultured bacterium | reverse complement strand
GGCTCACATTTCCTTGGCGGATATTCCTTATGCGTATCCTATTTATAATAAAAAAAGAAAAAATACTCTTGAAGAAATAAAAAATTTACTTAAAAATTATAATGTGTTTTTGGCGGGAAGATTCGGCAAATGGGAATATTCGTATATGGAAGAGTCCATACTGGAAGGTAGGAGAATAGCAGATTTATTATGTCCGTGATAGTCGTTCAATGTATAGCTAAATTAGAATTGGGGGGTGCCCAGAAGATAGTCTTAGACTTAATGAGAGAATTAAAAGATAAGGGGATATTAATAACAGGAGAAGGAGGGGAACTTTACGCTGACGTGAAAGAAGAATTTGGAGAGAGGCACATAACATTACCCTGTTTAAAAAGAAATGTTAGTCCCATATCCGACCTTATTTGTTTTTTTAAATTAAGAAAAATTCTAATCGAGCTTTATGATAGGTACGATCGGATAATTTTACATACTCACGGTTCTAAAGCGGGAGTGATAGGTCGAATCGTTTCCGGTTCCCTACCTTTTGTTTACTCTGTGCATGTTATACATGGTTTTGCTATTAATCCTTATATTTCTCCTCTTAAAAGGTTTATTTACTTAAACGCGGAACGCATTTCGTCTTATTTCGGAGATATAATTATAACGGTTGCCCGGTGCCATATTAGGAAAGCTATCCAGTTGGGTATGAGTAAAAAAGTTAAGTACTTTTGTGTTCCGAATTATGTAAATATTGATAACTTTAAAGTTGAAAATAAGGAAAGGCATCTGGTGAAAATCGGAACGGTAGCCAACTTTAAACCTCAAAAAAACCCAATGATGTGGGCAAAAGTTGCTTTAGAAATTACCTCCAAATTTAATAATGTAATATTCGTTTATATTGGGGATGGGCCTTTAAGGAGAAGAGTGGAAGATTTACTTTTATCTAATAAAAGAATTAAAATTTTAGGTTGGAGGGATGATATTGCCGATATTCTTTCTAGGATGGATGTTTTTTTCTTACCTTCAAGGTGGGAAGGGTTGCCCTTGTCCGTTCTTGAAGCAATGGCTTGTGGTCTCCCGGTGGTTGCTTCTGCTGTGGATGGTACGATTGAAGCGGTTATTGATTCTGTAACCGGATATTTGTTATCTCCGGACGATTTAAATGGTTATGTTGAGAGATTAGGAGAATTAATTCAAAATAAGAAAAAAAGAGATATAATGGGCGGAAAGGGAAGAGGTAGAGTTAAAAAGTACTTTTCTTATAAAGAAATGATTGAAAAAGTTTTTTATATATACGGGTATCTGGGATTTAATAAGAAAAATAAATAGTAATAGAATAAAAACATCAAAAACCCTTGACATAAGGGGCTCCTGGTGTTAGCATGTTAAAAAATATACCGGGGAAAGGAGGAGGAATGAAATTGAACCGCCTATTTAAATGGTTTTCATTTGAAGGCTCGAACATGGCTATCGACCTTGGCACATCCAATACATTAATTTACACAAAAAAAGATGGTGTTATTCTTGATGAAAATTCTATGGTTGCTCTGAAAAAAGGAACAAAAGAATTAATTGAAGCCGGAAAGACTGTTATTCCGATGCTTGGTCGTACTCCCGAGGATATTGTTATCTGCGAGCCTCTTGAAGATGGTGTTATTGCTGACTTTAAGGTTGTTGAAGACATGTTAAGATTTTTTATTGAGAAAGTACAAAAAAAGAAATTATTCTTAAGGCCAAGAGTTTTAGTTGCTGTTCCGTCCGGAATAACTCCGGTTGAGAAAAAAGCTGTTATTAACACTGTTCAGGAAGCTGGTGCAAGAGAGGTTTTACTGGTTTCTGAACCTATAGCCGGTGCTATGGGTATGCATTTACCCGTAAGAGAACCTACAGGACATATGGTTATCGATATTGGTGGAGGAACAACAGAAATTGCGGTGATTGCTCTATCCGGAATAGTTAATCAGGTCTCTATTAAAATAGCCGGAAGTGAATTGAATGATTCTATTCAGACTTATCTCTATGATGAATACAATATGGCAATAGGCAGAGCTCTTGCAGAGAAAGTAAAGATAGAAATAGGAGCGGCTGTGCCTACTGTTGAAGACAGAGAAATGGAAATAAGTGGACGTGATCTTGTTGACGGATTACCTAAGTCGATTAAGATAAGGACAAACGAAGTTTATGAAGCTATGAAAGAAGCACTTGGACTTATGAAAAACGCAATAAAGAAAGCTTTATCGGAAACACCTCCAGAGTTAGCTTCCGATATTGTAGAAAAGGGTGTTTTTATTACCGGAGGTGGAGCGCTTATTAGAGGTATAGATCAAATGATACAGGAAGAAACGGATTTGAAAGTTAAAATTGCGGAAGATCCCCTTAAGTCAGTTGTTTTGGGTGCCGGCATAATTCTTGATAATATTGAGGAAAACAGAAATTTATTAATGGAATCCATATAGTGAAAAAAAAGTTTCTGCGGATTTATCTTATCCTTTTTTTTGTATCATTATTTTTAATACTTATAGATGGATTTAGCGATATTAAACTGGGAAATAAATGTTACGATCTTTTTTCTTTTAATTTTTGTAAATTCTTTTCGAGAGTTTCTTTCGGAAATGATTTAGAAGAGAAGAATAAAAAATTGCTCAAAAAAATGGCTGCGCTTTCATACAAAAAACAAATGTTTGACCAGTTAAGAAAAGAAAATCAAGAATTAAAAAAGATATTAGAATTTAGGTTTAATTACCCTAAGTTTATCGTACCTGCTGAGATTACGAGAAAAACTCCGGAAGAAGTCAATCTTTCTTACAGAATTGGAAAAGGTATATCGGATGGAATCGAAAAGAATGCTCCAGTTATTAGTTTTAACGGTCTTGTAGGAAAAGTTTTAAAAGTAAATCAAAATACTTCCGTTATTCAAACGTTGAAGAATTATAATTCAGCTGTTTCTATAAGGGATACTAGAAGTAGGGAACAAGGTATTCTTAAATGGAATAAGAAGTTTTTTATTGAAGGAATGCCCCAATACGCGGATATTAAAAAAGGAGATACAATCGTAACTTCCGGAGTAGGTTCCGTTTTTCCCAGAGGTTTACCTGTTGGTGTGGTTACTAGCGTGGAAAAGCAAACAAATGATTATTCTTTGGATACAGAAGTTGTTCCTTTTGACGATCTCGATAAAATAGATGTTGTCTTTATTATAAAAAAATGAAAATTCTCATTTTATTTATACTATCTTTATGCGCTCTATTTATTTCCCTGAATACCGGAAAAATTTTATTGCTTGGTAATATTTCTTTTAAACCTGTAATTCTTTTGATTTATTTTATCACTTTATATTGGAATTCTATATATGCTATTTTTACCGGTTTTTTTATTGGTTTTTTATATGAGATTTACCTGCCGGTATTTACCGGTACTTATCCTTTAATATTTACTTCTCTTGTGTTCGGATTAAAAGTAATTGAGAAAAAAATATTTAAGTTTAGATATAATTCTCTTATATTATTATTTTGCACTATTTTATTCGTGGGTATTTTACAGGTTATAATCGAAATCGATAAGATTGAATCAGTATTTTATATAATACTTACTCAATTAATTCCTGAGGCTATATTTAATACAGCGGTTGGTTTTATTATATTGTTTTTTATAAAACGGTATAACCGTTAAAATGCAAAAATCAAATATGAAATGGAAAACAGATAAAAAAGAATCCGGAAACCGGATTTCATTTTTTTTTACTAATTTATTAATTTACCAATTAACTAATTCACTATTTTGTGGCTCTGTGATCTGGTTTTTAGAGAGGGGAAATATATGAGGCGAGATCCTAAGATATTAACGATAATTATACTATTGATTTTAATTTCAAGGTTATTTCAACTGCAGGTTTTGATGAAAAACTATTACAGAAGTTTATCGGAAAAAAATAGAATAAGAAGAGATATGATTATTCCTCCGAGAGGTAAAGTTTTATCACGGGAAGGGGAGGTTTTAGCGGAATCTCGACCTTCCTATTCTTTAATTATATATCCTTATTATCTAGATTCTTTGGAAATTAAAAGAATATGCGGAGCGCTTGGAGTTAACAACAAAGAATTATTAAGAAGAATAAATCCAAATTTTAGAACCTGCAGGATAAGAAGAATTTCTTTTGAAGCCACTTCCAAAATAATAGAAAAACAGGAAGATTTTGCTTCTGTTAGATTAATTAGAGAACCTGTGCGTTTTTATGAAAACGATAAAATATTTTCGCATTTGTTAGGATATGCCGGAGAAATTACCGGAGATGAATTAGAACGTTTTTCCGGTGATTATACGATGGGAGATATTGTAGGTAAGAAAGGGCTGGAATTAGAATATGAAGAGTTTCTTAGAGGAAAGAAAGGAACTTCTATATATGAGGTAGACGCGAGAGGTGTAGTGGTGAGGAGATTCGATGATTCTTACGGTAAGATGCCGGAAAAAGGATATAATGTGTATTTATCGATTTCTAAGCCTCTTACTATATACGCGGATTCTCTTTTTTCTGATTTTACGAGCGGTGCCTGTGTAGGGATGAATCCCAAAAATGGTGAGATTATTCTTTATTATTCTAAACCGGGTTACGGGACAAATAAACTCTCGGCGGGAATATCTAATATAGAATGGGATTCCCTCCGAAACAATGAAAACTCTCCTCTCTGGGATAGAGCTATAGCGGGGGAGTATCCTCCCGGTTCTATCGCAAAGATATGGACTACTCTTATAGGAATGGAAAATAGTCTTGTTAAAAGGGAAACAAGGTTTACCCGATGTGATAGTGTTTATTGGATTGGAAACCGTTATTTCGCATGCTGGAAAAGACATGGGTCTTTGGATCTGCTCGGCGCGATAACTCAATCCTGTGACATATATTTCTATCAACTAGGAATGAGTATGAACCTCGAATTAATGGTAGATTTTGCGAAAAAATTCGGCTTTAGTCAAAAATGCGGTATCGATGTTCCCGGTGAGAGAGCGGGTTTTTTGCCTTCAAAAGAATGGTACGACAAAAAATATGGAAAGAGAGGTTGGGCGAGGGGAGTTCTCGCGAATCTCGCGATCGGTCAGGGGGAAATACTCGTTACACCACTTCAGGGAGCTACTTTTTTCTCAACCGTTGCCAATGGTGGATGGACTTACGAACCTCATGTACTGAAAGAAATTAAAGACGATGAAGGGAATACGATTAAGAGTTTAAGACCGAAAAAAATAGATTTGCCGGTTTCCGAAGAAAATTTAAAATTCGTTAGACAAGCAATGAAAAATGTTGTTAATGAACGTAAAGGAACTGCTTATTGGTCGAGATTAGAGGACATAATAGTAGCGGGAAAAACAGGTACCGCGCAAAACCCGCACGGGGATGATCATTCTCTTTTCGTAGGATTTGCTCCTTTTGAAGATCCTGAGATTGTTATATTTACGGTAATCGAAAACGCGGGGCATGGAAGTACACATGCTGCTCCGGTTACCATGAAATTGATTAAACGATATCTTGATCACATAAGTCCAAGGTCCAGCGTCCAAATTCATAAGTCAGAAAAAACTAATTAAACCACAAAGTTCACAAAGAACACAAAGATTTTATTTTTTTAACTATATATTTCTCTCTAAATTTTTGGTTATTTGGAATGTTTTTAAGAAATGAAATAATTAAGGTTGGGTGCGGAGTGGCTTTGTGTCCTTTGTGGTCTTTGTGGTTAATGTTGTTCGGTAGGGGTTTTGCCGCGATAAAAAAAGACGCATAATCAAAAGTATGCGTCTTTTTATCTAACTAAAACTTTTTTTACTTACAAATTAATTTTAATACCGCCTCTGATGGGGATATGTGTTACTGAAGGATCATCGAAAATCATTCCGTAACCGATTTCCGCGAATATTCCCATACCACCCATGCTGTAATTTGCTCCTCCGTATGCGAGGAAACCAAAATTGGTTTCAC
>CAYWUC010000099.1:0-8306 GCA_964461395.1 uncultured bacterium | reverse complement strand
TTCAGCTACTCCAGCCATTACCACAGAAGGCCCTCCGGCCCCGGATACGGAGAGGTCATGAAAAGCTCGAATAATACCCATAACTGTTCCCAATAAACCGAGAAGAGGGGCGATGAAACTTATAGTGCTTAACACTGAGTTCTTTCTTTCGAGATAACTTTTTGTTTCGATTAGAGCGCCGTCGAGTAAATCGGAAATATCTTCTCTGGGCAAATCCTTATTTTTTATGCCGACATCTAATATTTCGCCGAGAGGATGATTCGCTGATTTGCATATGAAACTTGCTTCCTGGGTGTTACCTCTTTTAAACGCATGTTTGACTCTTTCCAAGAGCGCTTTTTCGTCGATTCCTAATTTGCTGTACGCCCAAAGCCTTTCTAGTATTACAGCTAACGCTATTACCGAGAAAATCAAAAGTAAATCTATAGCCCAGCTGTTTTTTAAAAGTTGAAGAAAACTTATTCCTGCCATTAAACACTCCTTTTTTTATTGATTTGTTTGGTATAACAAAAAATCATTTTATTGGTTTTCGGAGCCTTCTTCTTCTATTCTTTCTGTGCTCCCTAATCTTTTATAACACTGGTTTAGATTATGCTTTGCTGTTTCGACGTATTCGCTTGCCGGATATTCCTTTACTATTGTTTTAAACAATTCTATGGCTTTTCCGTATTCTCCCAGATAAAAGTATCCTGAACCCCCGTAAAATAAAGCAAGCGGTGTTCTTTCACTTTCCGGGAAATATTCGATAAATAAATTCGCTTCGTCTACAAGTTTTTCATGATTTTCCGTTTCATCATATATTTTAATAACGTTTACTTGAGCATCTTCCGCGTATTCCGTTTCCGGAAAATCTATAACTACTTTTCGGAATGTTTCTAATGCCAACTCTTTATTTCCTTCTTCATACGAATGAACCGCGATGTTAAATAGAGCCAGAGCCGCTTTGGGATCCGAGGGAAACTCTTTGATAAAGCTTTCAAGCATATCCGGGTTTGCCTGTCCGGCCATATAGTATGCCGAAGAAAGAGATTGTTCTGCCTCGTCCACCAGAGAATCATTAGGATGTATTGAAATAAATTTCTTGAAAGCATCGATTGCTTTTTTGTAGTCCTGCCCGTTGTAGTAATTGTTCCCTAATGTGAGCAGCGCTTCCGCTGCTATTGGGGAATTCGGATATTCATCTATTACTATTTTAAAGTAAGGCGCTGCCATATCATATTTTAGTGCCTGGAAATATGTCATTGCTATTTCATAAGCAGCGTTAGGCGCGATTTCGGATTTAGGATAATTTTTCAGTATATTTTCCCAGGAATCTATTGCCTGTCTGTAATATTCTAAGTTATAATATGATTTTCCGGCGTAAAACATACCTTTTGGTTTTAAAGGATGATCTGAAGAAATCTTACTGATGCTTTCAAAATAATTCAGGGCTTTTTCATATTCTTCTTTGTTATATAGAGCTATTCCGTTGCCGAAGGAGGAATTGATTAGTGAGGTCGTATCCATGGAGTAAGCCGACATAACTTTTGTAAACTGATTTTCTGTTATGTCCAATCTGCCTTCGTGCAGGAGACACCATCCGTATCCCGCTTGTGAGGCGGCAAGAAGATCCGCGTCGCTGTACCGGAATTCACTTATTATTTCCTGGTATAGATTTTTTGCGTTTTCGTACTGATCTGTCTGATAATATGCTTCGGCCAGGTTAAACATGGCTCTGGCTTTCCAGATATCACCTTTTTCACATGCGTCTTTCCGTAGGAGTTCACTTCCCAATGCGATAGTAAGAGTGTAATCTCTTGTTTTATTGTATGTCCTGAGGAGTAAAGCTATCGCGGGACATGTTATATCTGAACCCCAGTAATATCTCAAAATTTTATTTAGATGTTTTTTGGAGGTTAAATAATCTCCTTCTGTAAAAGCTATTCCTCCCGCCAGGTAGTCTCCGAGACCGATCGTTTCTCCCGAGGAATATTTTGAAGACATTTGTTGATAGACTATACGTGCTTGTGTTGTATCTCCCATTCGGAGAAAAACTTGTCCCATTTCAATATTTGCCAGGCTGGCAATTTTCAATTCAGGGTAATTTGAAACTATTTGAGTAAAGGAGCTTAAAGCTTCTTCGTCCCTATCTAATTTTTGTAAACATTTAGCGTGGAGGAAACTGCTGTGAGCGGCGAGAAATATGTCTTTACTCTTCAGGGTGGGTTTTAAGTGTTCTATCGTTTTTAAATAATTTTCCTCGTTGTAATAACAAACAGCTAATTTATAGGAAGCAAATTCCTGTAATTCACTGTATGGATACTTTTCCAGGAAATCAACGTATTTATGTAAGGCTCCGGAATAATTTCCGGAAAAGAATAGTACATCTCCCATGTAATAGGAAGCGTATCGGGCGAGTGGACTTTCCGGATATTCATCGGTCAATTTTTTAAAAGCAGCAAGTGATTTCAGGGGTTTTTTTGTAAAGAAATAGGCTTTTCCTTTGTAAAAAAGCGCTTCTTTCGTTTCTATTCCTTCTAATAATTCCGTCACTTCTTCATAATTTTCCTGTCCAAAAGCAATAATTGCTTTTATAACAGTTGTTTTATCCGCATTTTTATAACCCGGATATTCTGATGTTAATGTGTTGAGACTCACTTCCGCTTCTTCCCAGTTTTCAAGAGCTATATGGCAGGCAGTTATAGAGTAAATGCTTTCAGGGTAGAGATAAGTGCCTCTGGACTCACTGTTGATTTTGTAAAATATCGATAAAGCTTTTTTGTAATTACCGGTATTGTAATAACATTCTCCGATTCTGTATAAAGCTTCGAGTTTGTATTCCCCTAAACCTCCGAGGGATTTCTCGAATTTTACTCTGGCTTTATCGTACTCTCCCGCTTCAAACAGTTCCGTCGCGTCGAGAAATAGTTTGATCGCTTCCGGAGTATCTTCTTTGTACTCTCCCGGAGTAAGGCTTCTTTGCTTTTCTAAATCATCGATCCGTTGAGGAACCATCCCTCTAGCTTCTATTTCTTCGAAACCATCTCCGAAGAAAACTCTATCTTCTGTTATGACCGGTTCCCATTTTTGTACTTTTTCTTCTTTGCCTTCAAAGAAAGGTAATTTAAATGATATAGTACTGTTTATTCTTGGCGAATGGCTTTCCTCTTCTCCGAAAAGAGTACCTTCGAGTTTCGTAGCTGAGAGTTCTGCCTGAAATCTCCCTAAATCAAATTGAATACCTAGATTAATATCCCTTCCGTCGGCTTCCAATAAAATATCCAACCAGTCATTTGCCGAGTATTTAGCTCCAAGAAAAAGCCCGAGTGAGAAGTTTTCATGTTTGTCGGAAAAGAATAAATCCGTGTTAGGTAAATAACTGCGTGGTCCGTAACCCACGTATTTCCCTCTACCTATTCCGGCAGCGAACTCGAACTTTTTACCAAATTTTCTGTTGCCGACAAAGTAAAACGACCAGGCTTCGGGAGGGCGATTTGTATATATCTCGTCCGAGAAAGTCGTGTCCGCGCCCAGAGGAGAAATGTATTTATTGGGTGTTATATTATCTATTCCGAAGGATAATGAGGTAACTTGTGATTTGTAAAGTTGATATGCTAAATCAACCCCAAAGTCGGTTCCGTCAAACCAATTTAAACCGACATTTATTTTACCTTTTGTAAATTCTATTCCGACGTTTGGATCGAATCCGGAATTATCTTCAGACGAAAAAGGATAACTTCCGTTAAAGTTTATAAATAGTCCATCCTGGAAATTTGCTGAAGGGATGTCGATATAAGAATTTCTTTGCAACCTTTGCCCTGTTAAACTTAAGGCAAAACATAAAACTGATAAATATAATATTTTTTTCATTTTTATTCCTAATTATTCATTTAATTTTCATTTTTTTCGTTTAAAGGTGCTTCTCCTTCTTCTGAATCAAATTCTTCTTCTATATAGATGTCTTTTTCAAGCCCTTCCCATTTTTCTTCGATAAGGAACCTCTCTAATGGCCCTTCGGTTTTTATCGTCGCCAATTTTCCGCTTGAAGTATATGTTCTTCCATTTTTTTCGGTTACGATAAATTTATAAAAATAATCACCGTAATGTACAAGTTGTCCGCTATCGTCTCTGCCGTCCCAGTAAAAACGTTGCGGTAATTCTCCAGAGCCTTCATAATGTCTTAGTGCTTCACCCCACTGGTTTTTTACTAAAAGTTCCCATTTTCCAATTTCGTCCTTGGTTCTTACTTCTTTTTCTAACCAGAGAATGTTATTTTCTCCGTCTGTTATCGGAGAAAATACTTCTTTATCCGGATACAGTTTGGCTCTAAAACCTCCGAAGTTAAAGGTTAATGAAAGACTATGGGCAGGGGTTATTATTCCTTCGGATTGGTAATGATTTTGTAAAGCATAATCTATTCTTATGGATTCGTTCCCGATGGGGAAATTAAAGCCTAATCCGTAAGAAAAATAGTCGTTGTCGGCTCCTATTCTTAAAGCAGCAAGGCTGTTTAATTTATATTCGAGCCCTCCGTTTAGTTGGATGTTACTGTTCTCATGCCAACCAATATCGCCTGCCAGTGTTAATTTGTCGTCTAGAACCTTCCAACTTGCTCCACCCTCAAATCTGAGAGGATACTGCTCTCTTTCCGATATTAATGTGAGAGATGGTTTAAGTAAATTTTTTGCGGTTATACCTAAAGAAAATGGTTTTTCCGGGAGGAACATAAAACCAATATCGAGGTCCTGCCCGACCGCGCTCCAGTGAGAAATAGAGTGTTGAAGTATTTTAAGATTAATTCCAAAGGATAAAAAATTTGAAAAATTTGTTGAGTATGATAATATGCCGGCAGTTTCCGATTCTCCGAATTCATCCAAAGGGTTATTGTTTTCATCTCTACCTTCAATATCGCCAATACGAGCCTGAACAAAAGAAAAAGCAAAAGTACCGGATTTCGCCGTTGGAAGGGCATAAGCAAAGTATTCGAGTTTTGTTCCCATAAAAAGGGTACTGTGCATGAATAATAATTCTTGCGGTTTGATTTGTGCTAATCCCGCTGGATTATAATAGGGTGCTGAGGCATCATCGGATAAACCGATTCCACATCTCCCCATACCCATTGTTCTTGCTCCCGCTCCGAAATTTAGAAAATTAGCGCCCGTGTTAGCATTTATTTTCAATGATAAAATAGACAATAATACAATGATTTTTAATAATTTATTGTTTTTAATCATATTTTTTTATCTTATAACGGCTATTTTGCCAGAGTATTGGGCTATCGTCCGAGTTTGATTTGTTGCCTTTATACATACAATATAGGTGCCGGAAAAAACTCTGTTATCGTTGTTGTCTGTTCCGTCCCATTCGATCCTTTGTGCCCCTCCGGTTTGGTCGATTTCCGTATCCCAAACAGGATTTCCGAATTTATCAAATATCATTATAGAGACATGGGCGTTTTCGCTCAGTGAATAGTTGATGAAAGCAGAAGTGTATTCTATTGTAAGCGGATTAGGATATATGTTAATAGAGTCGCTTGTAGCGGTTTGTCTTAATTGACTGATGTTCTCTTTTTTTATTACTTCAAATTTGTTGCTGACGGAAAAATCGTTACTTTCAAATTCTTTACAGTGGAGCATTACAGAATCAGTAATATTGAATATTTTTACCCATCCCTGCCACTTACCTTCAATAATATTGATTATATTTTCATCTTCTCCGCATATTTTTAAGTCGTTGCCGGCTGGCTTTACCGAGAGAGAACAGGCAAAATTGGTACTATCGGAAGTGTAAATAGATATACGAAAACTGTCATCCGGCAATTGCGGTGAAGGTATTGAATCAAAGTTAAAACTTACTGAAAGCGCAAGGATTAGAATATTAATATGTACTTCTCCTTCATATGTTTTTAAGTATACATTCTTTATGCGGCTTGTCAAGGTGGTTTTTTATTTTGGCTACACTCCAAAATTTCGCATTCAAACATTGAAAATCTAGTTTTAACAAGCATTTACAACTAATTTTTTCTTAAAAATGAGTATGGTTACGTAAGAGTCTTGGTTTTTCTCTGTGTTCTCTAAAGGCATGAAATTAAGGGAGTTGTTGTTGAGTTTTGTGTTCTTTGTGTCTCTGTGGTTAATTCTAAGTTAGAATGTTAGGAAGTTAGGAGGTTAGAGAGTTAAAAAAAAGATATAATCATTAAAATCTGCATTAATCTGCGTCCTAATTAGGGGTTGGAATTTAGGGATTAGTAAAAAAAATTGTGTTTTTTGTGTGATTTGTTGTTTCTCTTTGTTTTTAAATTTACAATTAGACACTAAGAACTGTTGTGTTCATCCGTGTTAATCCGTGGCTAAAAATGGTGGTGTAGAGGCATCTTAATCCTTGACAAAAAGTAATTTAGATGTATTAATTACTACTAATGGATTACGAGAGTTTTTTTGGTTTTAAAGAGAAGCCATTTTCAACTTCTCCTGATGAGAGATTTTACTACGATAGTCCTCAACACTCTAAGGCTTTGCAGAAAATCTATCACGCTGTTGAGAACTGATTGGGTCTCGCGCTGGTAGTTGCCGATATAGGAATGGGAAAAACCACTTTGGCGAGAAGAATACTCAATATGCTTGCCTCGGATGATGAATACGAAGTTTCTCTTCTTGTAATAGTGCATCCTGATATCTCGGCTGGGTGGTTTCTTAAAAAGATTTCAGTACAATTGGGAGTTGAGAATAGAGCTAATGATAGAGTTGAAATGATTTCAGGGCTTTATAAGAAACTGCAGGAGTATAGCGATCAGAATAAGAAAGTGGTTGTTTTGATAGATGAAGGGAATATGTTGAGAGGTAAAGATGCAATGGAAGAAATACGAGGGTTGCTTAACATAGAAACTCAATCGCAGCATATGATAAATTTCGTAATTTTCGGTTTGCCGGAAATGGAAGAGAATTTGAAGCAAGACGAGGCGTTATACCAGAGAACTGCTATAAGGACCACTCTTAAACCTCTGGGTTTGGAATCTGTTAAAGCGTATATAAGTCATAGAATAAAGGTTGCCGGCGGAGAATCTTTGCCTTTTACGAAAGATTCTTTCGAATTTATACATAGGTATTCGGGAGGGAAGCCTAGAATGATTAATATAATTTGCGAGAACGCTATTCTGGAAGGTTTCCTTGAAAAGAAAACAACAATCGACTCTAATATTATGAAAATCGTATTAGAAGATCTTGCTTTACTGGAGAGTAAATAATGATTGATTTTGTTAAAGGAGAAGGCGGAGGTAACGATTTTGTATTGACTCCTTATGTCGAAGGTTTTAATTATGCTGAGGTCTGTCCCAGAATATTAAAAAGAAGATATGGTATCGGTGGGGACGGGCTTGTAGTTATGGATGGAAAAAAAATGATATTCTATAATCCCGATGGAAGTAATGTTCCCTTTTGCGGTAACGCGATAAGAGTTTTCTTTCGCTTGCTTTACCTTCAAGGCAAAGTCGGAAAGGAAGACGTACTGGAAACGGAAGCCGGTACTGTCAGGCTTATTTATAACGACGATGATACGGTATCAGCTTTAATGCCGGAAATCAGTATTTTAGAGAAAAAAGATAAGGGAGCGATTGTAAGGTGTGGGGTTCCGCATTATGTTATTCCGACGGAGAACGTGGAAGAACTTGATGTCGAGGTGGAAGGCGCCAAACTTTCAAATGCTATTGTCGGCAGAAATAATGTTGATTGGTTCAAAGAAAAGGAAGGTTCCGTTTTTATGCGGGTTTTTGAGAGGGGGGTCGAGGGAGAAACTCTTTCCTGTTCTTCGGGAATTGCCAGTATGTCTTTTTTTGTAATGGAGGAGACCGGAAGGGATAAACTTGAAGTGAAAACGATTGGCGGAGAGTTTGAAACTGTAAGAGAAAGCGAAAGTAAGCTTTGGCTTACAGGAGAGGCAAATATAGTGTTTAAAGGCAGAGTGCCTGAAGGAGAGGATTCTTGGAAAAAGAAAAACCTTTTGATTTAGGCTTAACCTTCGGAGATGTTCTTCTCGAGCCGGGGTATTCGGAAGTTATTCCTAGTGCTACGGAAGTCAGTAGTAAATTTAGCCGGAATATCAGTCTTTTTCTTCCAATAGCTTCATCGGCTATGGATACTGTGACCGAGGATGAAATGGCTATTGCGGTTGCCCTACAGGGCGGATTGGGCATTATTCATAAGAATCTTTCTATAGAAGAGCAAGCGGCTCAAGTACGGAAAGTTAAAAGATTCGAAAGTGTTCTTATTCCAGATCCTATAACTGTTCTTCCTTCGGTTAGGATAAGAGAAGTCGAAGAACTTATGAGCGTT
>CAYWUC010000098.1:0-1511 GCA_964461395.1 uncultured bacterium | reverse complement strand
GCGTAGGCGTATTTATTGGTATGTAATACTAAAAATGTCCCGGCTGCTACGCTTACTAAAAGAAGTATTATACCGAAAGAATATCTGGACTGACTTAATTTTTCCTTAGCTTTACGAAATGAGAAAAGCGAAGTAAATATTGCGATGATATACGCGAGAAAAGTCGTAGCGGTCGGTACCGCAACCTTCATACAGGGATATCTCAGCCTGCTTGGTTTTGTTCCCACTCTAATAATTACCCATAACAGGGAAAGAAGTCCTATAATAGGAAACAAGAATATCGATTTGGTTCCGCTGTATTTGCTTTTAGCTCTCTTGAAGTTGTGTTTTATATGTTTTAGTAAGAGGACTAAATTTTCTTTTGTTTTTCTGAACATTTTTTCTCTCCTTATTTATATGATTTTTGCTTGAATTGATATCTTTCTAAAACAACTCCTGTATCTATTCTATCAATGAAAGATAATAAGCAATCCGCTTTTCGCAAGTTTATTTTAATTATACAAACAAAAAAGGGATCAAGGATTCGAGGTTTCGAGAATCCTAGAAAAACAAAAACAAAAACTTTGTGTTCTTAGTATCTTTGCGTGAGATTATTTTTTGGTGTTGGGTGTTGGTTTTTTGAAAATACAAAAATATTTTTCCTCTGTGTTCTCAGTGTGTTCTTTTTTCTCTGTGCTCTCTGTGGTGAAATCCTTAAAGAAGTCCTTGCGGAAAAGTTAATTCCCTTTTATTGTTCGTTTATGGAAAACGAATTTAAACTTATATCGGATTATAAACCAACAGGAGACCAACCTCAGGCTATCGAAAACCTTATAAAAGGTATAGAAAAAGGGAGAAAGCATCAAACTCTCCTGGGTGTAACAGGTTCCGGCAAAACATTTACAATGGCAAATTTAATAGAGAAATTAAACATGCCGACCCTTATCATTTCACATAATAAAACTCTATCGGCGCAGTTATACGGTGAGTTTAAACAATTTTTTCCGGAAAACGCTGTAGAATACTTCGTATCATATTACGATTACTATCAACCGGAAGCTTATGTTCCGGAAAGTGATACATATATAGAAAAAGACGCGTCTATAAACGAAGAAATAGAGCGATTAAGAATGAAGGCTACGACTTCTCTTCTTGAACGAAAAGATGTAATAATTATCGCCTCTGTTTCCTGTATATACGGTCTCGGTTCCCCAACCGATTTCAGAAAACAATTAATAGAAATCTCACCGGGGATGCGAATATCAAGAGAAAATTTAATAAAAAAACTGGTTTCAAATCAATACAAGCGTAACGATATCGAGTTTGAACAGAAAAACTTTCGAGTAAGAGGAGATATAATCGATTTATTTCCATCTTACGAATTCAGGGGATACAGAATAGAATTTTTTGGAGATGAATTAGAAAGAATATCCGCTATAGACCCTATAAGCTCAAAAAGAATAGAAGAAATAAATAAACTTCATATATATCCCGCTCATCATTTTGTTTTACCTGAAGATAGAGTCTTAAAT
>CAYWUC010000097.1:0-2043 GCA_964461395.1 uncultured bacterium | reverse complement strand
CAACCGAACTCTTCAAAAATATTCTTAAAAAACCCGGAGAAAAGACCAAGCGCAAAAACCTGTAAAAAAACACCTGTGGTTCTGGAAGAAAAATCGGAAAAAATGACAGCTCCAGAAACCTTACCGATTATCAATATGAGTACCGCAATAACAGGAAAGACCAGAAGAGCAATAATGTAGCCCAAAACATTGCCTTTGAAATTTAGCTTGATGCCTAAATCTTTCCATCCATCCCCGGCAAAAGCCCGTAGCAAAAGACAAGCCGCAAGTGGCGTAATAATCCATAAAAGCATCCCCAGACTTTCCGAAGAAGGATTCCCCATGAGTACATCCAATCCATGTCCAATCCAACCAATAGAAAGTACCGTAGCGCTAAAAATAATTATATTACGAACCGTATTTTTTTTGCCCTTGTTTATATTGTTTATTTTTTATACCTCTTTTTTTAGCTATAATGGCTTCTGGCACATACAGCATTTGCTATAACTTTGAAGATAGGTTTTTCCCTGCGCAGTACAATTATTGCATATAAACAAATTTACACCTTCATAGGGGACTATTGCACAATTTGATGACCCATACATAGATGCCTGTACAGGAGACTGGCAAATTCCGCAAACACCGGTTTGATTTTTCAGCATTACAGCAGCAATATATTTTCCTCCTTCTTCGCGACATTCCTCTGAACAATAAGGTTCTCCGAAACCACCACGTATCATAGATTCTTTCCTTTGCCATACAATTCTTCCTTCTTATATTCTTGTCCTGCTTTAAACATTTTTCCTCCTTTGTTCAAATGTTTGCTCTTATTTTTTGTTGTATTCTAAAATGTCTTTATACATTATAAAACATGCTATAATCGTTGTCAATGTAAAAAATCAGTTGCCTACTTTCACTAAAACTTCAGCTTCCAGAAACTAAGTCTTTGAACATTAAACTCCTGACTTTAAACCCAATTACCCCTTGCAGATAAGCTGTTTTTAAATATATTGGAGATAACGGGGCGTAGCGCAGCCTGGTTAGCGCGCCAGCATGGGGTGCTGGAAGTCGGCGGTTCGAATCCACCCGCCCCGATATTAATATTTTTATGAGGGGATTATTTTTTCTTTTAAATGAATTTTTTGTATGTATTTTTTAAGTTTTTGGTTTGTTTCTTACCTAAAGGTCTGGGAGACCTTATTGCCAGAGGATGTGCGCGTGTTTCGTATAATTTATTCTATAAAAACGGTCTTCGTAATCATTGTTCCAATTTAAAATTAGTATTTAAAGATAAAGACAAAAAAGAGCTTTTTAAAATTTCAAAGAAAGCCGCTATGAATTTAGCTGTTTGTCTCTATGAACAACTTATAATGGGACGGCTTATAAATCATAGAAATTACCATAAGTTTTTGAAAGAAGAAAACTTTTACAATCTTCGCGCCGCACATAAAAAAGGGAATGGCGTTGTTATTATGACCGGACATTTAGGCAATTATGAATGGGGGGCTTCTCTAACCGGATATAAAGGATTTAAAATTTCAGTTATTTCTGTAGAATACAGAACAGAACTTATAAGAGACATTTATGAAGACAACAGGAGAAGAGCAGGAATTGGCGTCTTTTATGTTAAACGAAGTTTTTCCGGACCTGTCAGGTTCTTAAGAAACGGAGGAATTTTAGCAATCGCAGGGGACAGAAATTTTGAGGGCTCTACTGTGACAGTTAAGATGTTCGGCAAAGAAGTGGAGATTCCAAAAGGGGGATTTTACCTGGCTTCGAGATTAAATATACCAATGGTTATGGCTTTTAGTGTGCGAGAAAAGGATAATCTTTATCATGTTTATTTTGAAGAACCATTTAAGATAAAAAAGGATGGGATTGAAAAAGGCGTAAAAAAATACGTTAAAACACTTGAACGGTATATTCAAAAATACCCGGACCAATGGCTTTTATTTGATAAACTATGAAAGAGAAGGTTTTAATAATCATACCCGCTTTCAATGAGGAAAAGAAGTTGGATGATTTGCTTAAGAGGGTATCTTCGGTTGTTTCTCTGAAAAATGT
>CAYWUC010000096.1:0-4023 GCA_964461395.1 uncultured bacterium | reverse complement strand
CTGAATTCAGCTCTTGCCATTACAGCACCGGAAATGTTTTCTAATTGCAATATCTTCTGTAATGTTTTGAGATAAGCTATCGCCATATCCGGTGAATCTATATCGGGTTCGGTTACGATTTCTATTAAAGGTATACCCGATCTGTTGTAGTCGATAAGAGATTTATCTTCTTCGTGTATGGATTTTGCCGATTCTTCTTCGAGATGCACTCTTTTTATTCTTATTTCTTTGCCTTCAACCAGTACTTTTCCATCCGTCGCGATGGGAAATCTGTACTGGGTAATCTGGTAGCCTTTTGGCAGGTCGGGATAAAAGTAATTTTTTCTCGCGAAAATGGATTTTTCGTGAATCTCACAATTCAAAGCAAGACCGGCTTTTATAGCAAGTTCTACAGCCTTTTTGTTCAGAGAAGGAAGAACTCCCGGAAGACCGAGGCAAATAGAACAAACGTTAGAGTTGGCTTCGTCTCCGAAACCAACAGGACAGCCGCAGAATAATTTTGTATTGGTTTTAAGCTGAACGTGAACCTCTATACCTATTGTAGGTTTGTATTCAACCATCTTTAACTTCCTTTAAAAATCCCTTAAACGGCGCGATTTTCTCTACGAGCCGAACTATAGAAAGAAGCCTTTTTTCGTCAAAAGGTTTTCCGATCAACTGATAACCTATGGGGAGCTTACCTATCATTCCCGCCGGCGCTACTACCGCGGGAATACCCGCCAAATTGGCTCCGGCAGTTAGTCGATCGGGCACATGCATTCTTATCGGGTCATCGGTTCGCTCTCCTATGGGAAAAGCGGGCGTGGGTGTGGCTGGAGTAAGAAGACAATCTACTTCCTTTAGAACTTCATTGAACTCCTGGGTAATTAATCTTCTTATGAGATCCGCTCTTTCATAGTATTCGGCAATAGCTTCCGAGGAAAGAACAAAAGTTCCAACCAGTATTCTCCTTTTTACTTCCGAAAGAAAACCTTCGTCTCTACTTTTTCTTATCGTATCGTGAAAGTCTTCTCCTTCCTCGCGTAGACCATATCTAACTCCGTCGTATCTCGCGAGATTCGAAGAAGCTTCGGCGTATGAGATAACCTGGTATGTTGGTATGGTGTAGTTTGTTGTGGGAAGAGAAACCGATTTGAGTGAAATTCCTTCACCTTCGAGTGCTTTTCTGATTTTCATAACCAATGAGTGAACTTGCGGGTCTATCTGTTTAAAATATTCTTCCGGAATACCGATTTTTATATCTTTTGGGATTGTATTTAAATTGCTGTAATCATCGACTTCCTTACTTGAAGAAGTTGAATCCTTTGGGTCGCAACCAGCTATAACTTCGAGCAGGATACCAACATCTTCCGCGTTCCTCCCTATAATTCCAATCTGGTCTAAGGAAGAACCGAAAGCGACCAGCCCATATCTTGAAACTCTTCCGTATGTCGGTTTAAGACCGACCAGTCCGCAGTAAGAAGCGGGCTGTCGTACCGAACCGCCCGTGTCGGAACCTAGCGAAATAATAGCACTTCCACAAGCCACAGCGGCAGCGGAACCACCGCTCGAACCGCCCGGAACTTTCGTCAAATCAAAAGGATTTTTAGTCGGTCCATAGTATGATCTTTCTGTAGATGAACCCATTCCGAATTCATCGAGATTTGTTTTACCTATAAAAATTCCTCCGTTTTTTTCGATTCGCTCGATTACGGTCGCGGAAAAAGTAGGAATAAATCCTTTTAGAACATTCGAAGCACAGGTAGTAGGAACCCCTTTTATATTGATATTATCCTTAATGGCAATGGGTATTCCTTTTACTTTACCTTCTACGTTTTTTTCCAATCCTTTTTTTGCCAAATCTTTTGTCACTGTGATATACGCGTTTAAGGATGGATCTATATTCTTAAGACAGTTTTCGAGAAGATTAAGAGGTGTTGTTCCCTGTTCTTTAAACTCTTCCTGATATTCAAGAATCGTCTTCATTTATCATCCTGTTTATCGTGAAATGATTTTTACTCGGATTTTGGGTATTCGATAGTACTTCTTTAACCGATAAAGGTTCTTCTTTTTTGTCCTCTCTAAAGGAAAGCTTTTCTATACTGAGATGAGTAGTACCGGGAATTGTTTTTACTTCCACTTCCTGTATCTTTCTAATGTGTTTTATAATTTTATTAAGGTCTTCCTGAAGAAGTTTTTCTTCCTTATTATCCAGCTCTATGTTCGCTAATTTGGAAAGATGTTTTATATCAACTTCTCTCATCGAAGAACCTCCGCTTTATTTTTTTCGTCATACCGTTAAACGATATTAACAATTTATCTCCGTCTATCGTATCCAGTACTTCTCCTCTGCCGAATAAGGGATGATCTACCCATTTACTTTTATCCTTCTTATCTTTTAGAATATATCGTTTCTTTTCTTTTATGCCAGTTGTCAAATTTATGGGTTTTTCGATAGCTTCCGGAGGAAGTTCTTTTATGAATGGTGAGGGTAGAACGCGCCTTCCGTTTTTCCAGCCGGCTCCGTGTTGCAAAAAATAAGATAAAAACAATTTTTCCCTTGCTCTGGTAATCCCCACATAAAAAAGACGCCGCTCTTCTTCCTCGTTCCCTTCCTTAATGCTTCTAAAGTGCGGCAATAGTCCTTCTCCGAGCCCTACAATAAAAACCACTTTAAATTCAAGCCCTTTTGTGTTATGCAGAGTCATTAAATTAACGGAATCACTCCGATTCCAGCTATCGATGTCTGCTTTTAATCCTACTTCGATCAAATAATCTTCCGGAAGATATTCTTTAGTATTTTCAGTAAACTCATATACCGCGGATAATAATTCCTGAATATTTTCGATTCTGCTTTCGGATTCTATCGTGTCTTTTTCCTTTAGTATATCGATGTATCGGATTTTTTCTACAATTTCGACTATGAGTTCATCGATACGTTTTATTTTATCGAGGTCTTTTATAAGCTTAACAAAACTCGCGATATTTGGTTCTTGTTCAGCTAACCCGCACGAAGCTTCCCATAGAGATATATTTTCTTCTCTGGCTATTTTTTCTATCTTTTCTCTCGTTACTTTTCCTATACCTCTTCTCGGAGTATTTAAAATTCTGAAAAAAGAGATAGAGTCATTTTTATTGACTATAAATTTCACATAGGATAAAATGTCTTTTATTTCTTTTCTCTGGTAAAATTTTACTCCTCCAATGACTACATACGGAATATTTTCTCGGAGGAGGGCATCCTCTACCGCTCTCGATTGCGCGTTCGTTCTGTAAGCAATAAGGATATCCTTTTTATCGTATTGTTTTAGTTCTTCTTTTAGAAAAATTACAAGTTTGGAGGCTTCTTCCCGTTCTGTGAGAGCCGAAAAGAGAACTATTTTTTCTCCTTCTTCCTCTTCGGTCCACAATGTTTTACCTTTCCGAAAACGGTTATTCTTAACCACATTCGAAGCGACTTCGAGAATTCTCTTTGTAGATCTATAGTTTCTTTCGAGTTTGTAAACTTTCGAATTGGGGAAATCATCTTCAAAATCGAGAATATTATTTATATCCGCCCCCCGGAAACCATATATAGATTGATCGTCATCTCCTACCACAAAAATATCCTTATACTTTTCAGATAATTTTTTTAGTATTTGATATTGCGAGGGATTCGTATCCTGATACTCGTCGACCAGTTTATATCTAAACCTGTCGTTTAGCTTGTTCCTGATTTCTTTGTTTGTATCGAGAAGTATATAAAAATTACATAGAAGATCGTCAAAATCCATGGCATCGTTTTTTTTAAGTCTTCTTTGATATTCATTATAAACATCTTTAAGCATTTCTGTTTTATAATCGTAGGGCTTGTACTCGTATTCATCTACAAGTTTATTTTTAAGATTTGATATTTTACGTTGGGCGTAATAAAAATCGAGTTCTTTTTCTCCTATTTTGAAATCTTCTAAAATTTTCTTTATTAGATTCCTCTGATCCTGAGTGTCGTAGATGACAAAATTTTTCGAATATGGGGTATAGTCGGCAAACTCGCGCAGAAGACGG
>CAYWUC010000095.1:0-3490 GCA_964461395.1 uncultured bacterium | reverse complement strand
AGCAACAACTTTTCGTAGGCGGTCGGAAGCTTTCTTTGCGTCAATTTTATCAGTTTCTAAAAACAAAAGAATAAATTTACCAGCCTCATAGCAACCAATGAAATCAAGATCACGAATATTATCCTTGCAACGCTTGGAAACTTCGATTAAGATTTGATCCCCACTTTTTTTATTCAAGTCAGAATTAATCTGTTTGAGATGGTCTATATCGAGTAAAATTACCGACATAGGACGTTTAAATCGACGGGCACGTTCAAATTCTCTTTCAGCAAAATTTAAAAAATACACCCAGTTATAAAGATTAGTAAGTTCATCTGTCGGATTTTTAAGTTCTTTTACTCTTTCACGTAGTTCTTCTACTTCTTTAATAAGTTCTTCTTTTGTTTTTTTACTATCTTTCTTCTTTGACATTTATACTATTATTTTAAGCCTTTTTTCTTTCACGTCAAGACCCTTTTTTAAAAATAAGCGATTCGCTATTCGCCCTTCGCTTCTCGCTAATAGTAAAAAATATACAAAGTTTTTTATTCAATAGCCAGCAGCAAAAAGCTAAAAGCCAACTTCTTAATTTTTGTCAAAATGTTTCGCTATCGCCTCAGCGAGTTTCATATCTGAGGGATAAGTTATCTTAATATTAAACGGATCTCCTTTTACCCAATGAACTTCATAATTCAATTTCTCGGCAAAAGCTAATTCATCCGTAAAATTATATTTTGGGAATAAACTTACTATATGCGCTAATATTTTACGATTAAAACCTTGAGGAGTTTGTACTTGCAATAGATTACTTCTATCTCTTGTCCATAAAATCTCATCTTCTTTATAAATCTTTAAAGTATCTCTTACGGGTAAACCCGGAGCACAAATTCCGAATTTTTTAACGCCTTCCACTATTTTTTCGATTAGATCAACTTCTATAAAAGGCCGCACCGCATCATGGATCAAAACAACATCCGCGGAAGTTTCTTTAAATCCATTATATACTGAGTCCTGTCTTTTTTTTCCGCCAGATACCACATGGATTTTACTGCCAAATTCCGCTACCAATTCTTTACCCGTGGAAAGCTTCTCTTCAGGAAGAACAAGAACAATTCTTTCTACACCATAATAAAAGAACCGTTCTATAGGATAAAATAAAACCTCTTTACCTGCTACAGTTGAAAATTGTTTATAAACACCTCCCATTCTTTCACCTTTTCCTCCCGCAACAATTATAACTTCAATCATCTACTACGACATTTGCCCAAATTTTTCTCGTAAATTTGCTTTCTATAACAGCTTCCACAGTACATTCAAGTGAAACCGGTTGATTTTTCGGAATCTCACCATTAATTTCCACAATAGTTCCATCCCCAAGAAACCCTCTTGCGACATCATACCCATAATCTATATAATTTACTTTAATCTTTTCGCCTCTGACAATATTGGATCTCCCTATTTTATCTAAGTCCCTTATATTAATACATTTAATACCTTGAATTTCTAACTTTTTATTATCTTCTCCGGCAGTAATTGCCGGACATTGTAAGGATTTGCAAATATCGTAAAAATTGCCCTTTACAATTTTCAAACTCAATTCCTTAAAAACTCTTATATCATCTTTGAATCCTTCCGGAAAATCGCCCGATTCCAAATATTGAGATATCTTTTTCATATCTTCTTCGGAAACAACAGGTATACCTTCGATAATTCCGGATTTAAATAATTTTCCTATTCTTCCGTCTTTAATGGCCGAAAAATGTATTGCTTTGTAATTTTCCTCTTCTTCAAGTTTAATGCAATGATATATAAATAACATAGCCAAAATCCAGCCTACCAAACCAAGTATAAAAACTGCTACGATCATAATTCGCAAATTTCCTTCGCTTCTGTAACGTTTGAAACTTTTAAAATGTTTATATCGGATTTAGTATCTCCACCTCTATCGGGAACGATCATTCTTTTAAAACCGATTCTACCAGCCTCCTTTATTCTACTATGCAAAAAAGGAACTCCTCTTATTTCACCCGAAAGACCTACCTCTCCTACCACGCAAATATCATCGCTAATAGGCTTTTCAAGTAAACTCGATAAAATTGATAATATAATTCCAATATCGATTGAAGGCTCAAAAACATTCATTCCTCCCGCAATATTACAATAAACGTCGTATCCGCTCATATCCATCATAAGCCGTTTTTGTAAAACAGCAATCAAAAGATCAAGCTTTCTTTCAATAAACCCTCCCGCTACTCTCTGCGGATAGGAAAAACGAGTCGGAGAAACAAGCGCTTGAATTTCAACCATAATCGGTCTTGTCCCTTCCACAGTAGGCGTAATTACAGAACCGGAAGCCTTTTTTTCTTTCCCCGAAATCAGATAAAGCGAAGGATTGGAAACTTCTTTTAACCCCTTTTCATCCATATCGAATATCCCTACTTCATTAGTAGACCCAAATCTGTTTTTTTTCGAACGCAAAAATCGAAAAGAATGAGTGTTATCCCCCTCCATAAAAAGCACAGTATCGACCATATGTTCTAAAGCCATTGGTCCGGCTATATTGCCCGATTTTGTAATATGACCGACAATAAATACGGTAATATTGCTTTTCTTTGCAATTTCCATTAATTCGGAAGTGATTTCCCGAATCACTGAAACCGAACCCTGTATCGTTTTTCCGTTAGAAAAAGACATAGTTTGTATAGAATCAATAACAACAACTTTAGGTTTTTTAGATTTTATCAATTGCAAAATACTTTCAATATTCGATTCGGAAACAATTAATAAACCATCTTCCCCAAAACCTAATCTCTCTGCCCGCATTTTAATCTGGCTCCCCGATTCCTCTCCTGACACATAAAGCACTTCATATTTTCTTGAAAGAAAACCGGACACCATAAGAAGCAAAGTGGATTTACCAATTCCGGGATCACCGGAAACCAAAACCAAAGAGCCGGAAACCACTCCACCTCCAACCACTCTATCAAACTCCTTAATTCCGGTCAAAAATCTTTTTTCTTCTTTAATATCAATTTCGCTTAATCTCTTAGGGTTTAAAGTCTTTGTTTTAAGTTTCTTAGGCTCCTTATCATCATGTATCTCTTTAAAAGAATCCCAGCTTTTACACTCAGGACATCTACCCATCCATTTAAGAGTTTTATAACCGCAATTATCGCATATAAACATTTAATTTCCGATGGGCAAAGAACTGCTTTCTATAAACTTTTTCATATAAGCATTCTTCGTCTTCAAAGCTTCTTTTGGTGTACCGTCAAAAACAATTTCTCCTTTAGAAAGCATAGCGATTCTGTCTGTAACCTTAAAAGCCGAATTAAGATCATGTGTAACCATCAATGTAGTTTTGTCAAGTTTTTCTTTGAGATGCAGCATTAGATCGTTCATTTTCTCACACATTATGGGATCGAGTCCCGTAGTCGGTTCGTCATAAATAATATATTCCGGATCGAGACTTATAGCTCTAGCAATAGCGACTCTTTTCTTCATACCTCCG
>CAYWUC010000094.1:0-3071 GCA_964461395.1 uncultured bacterium | reverse complement strand
TGTAAAAATTAAAGGAAAAAAGGGAAGTTTAGAAACAGTTATTCCCCCAGGTATCAATGTAAGTATACAGGATGGTAAAGTTACTGTTTCTCCTTATGGTAATATGAAAGAGGTTAGAGCCTTTTGGGGACTTACCCGTTCCTTAATAAATAACATGATTATAGGTGTAACGGAAGGTTTTACGAAGACACTTGAAATCAGAGGTAGAGAATATAGAGTGAATTTAAAGGGTAGGGACCTTGATTTTGATCTTGGGTATTCTCATTCGATAAAAGTAACCCCCAAGGAAGGAATTGAATTTAAGTTAGAAGGAGATAAGATAACAGTCAGTGGTGTGGATAAAGCTCTTGTGGGAGAGCAAGCGGCTGAAATTAGGGCATTACGTCCCGCTGAAGTTTATAAAGGTAAAGGGATTAGATATGAGGGAGAATATATTATCCACAAAGAAGGTAAGCGAGGAATTTGATGAGTGAAATTAAGAAAAGAAAATTCAGAAGATGGAAGAGAAAGATGAGGACCCGGAGTAAGATTTTCGGTACTCCCGAAAGGCCTCGTCTATCTGTTTGTAGAACTAATAAGCATATATACGCGCAGGTAATCGACGACTTGAGTGAAAATACATTGGTACAGGCAAGTACCCTCGATAAAGAAGTGAAAAATAAATTGAAAGGTAAAACGTTAAAAGATAAATCCAAGGAAGTCGGAGTTTATGTCGCGGAAAGATGTAAAAAAGCGAAAATTGGTAAGGTGACTTTCGACAAAGGACGTTTTGACTACCACGGTTGTGTTAAGAGCCTAGCGGAAGGCGCGAGGGAAGGAGGTTTAAAATTTTAAGCGGATTTACAAAATCACGAATGAAAGTAGACCCCCGGGAGTATGAAATCGAGGAAAAAGTTGTTTATATCGGGCGTATCTCCAAAGTTGTAAAAGGAGGAAAAAAGTTCCGATATTCCGCATGGGTTGTGATTGGGGACCGGGAAAATGTAGTAGGTTACGGACACGGTAAAGCGGATGAAGTTCCTGAAGCTATTAAGAAAGCTATCAAAGATGCCAGGTCCAGACTAATTAAAGTTCCGAAAGTTTATACTTCGGTTCCTTATGCTGTAACTGCCAAATATAAATCGGCGAAGGTTATGATAAGACCTGCTGCTCCTGGTACTGGTATTATCGCGAACGACAAATTGAGAGCCATATTTGAACTTGGCGGATTTAGAGATGTTCTTACTAAATGTTTTGGTTCAAATAATCCTTTTAATAATATTATCGCGGCGTATAATAGTCTACTATGTATGCGTACGCCCGAAGAGTTCTCTGAACTTAGAGGGAAATCTATAGAAGAAATGTTAAAAGGAAGAAGAAAAGTTGCTGAGGCGAAAGATGCTTAAGATTAAACAGGTAAAAAGTAAAATAGGGTCTAATAAAAGGCAGAAAGCGACATTAAAAGCTCTTGGATTAAAAAGAATTAACGATGTTGTTTTGCATGAAGATAATCCTGTAACACGAGGTATGGTGAGAAAAATATCGCAGCTTGTAGAAATGGAGGAAGTTAGTGGGAACCGAATTAAGTAAAATTAGGCCGCCTAAAGGTAGTCGTAAAAGTAGAAAACGAGTAGGAAGAGGTCCTGGTTCCGGTATGGGAACTTACTCCACGCGGGGCTTAAAGGGACAAAATTCCCGAAGTGGCGGAGGAGTCCGGCCGGGTTTTGAGGGAGGGCAGACACCTCTTATAAAAAGAATTCCTAAGAAAGGTTTTAATAGAAAAAAAAGTATTGATTTATCGATAATAAATGTTGAGGAGCTTAACAGGTTTAAAAGCGGTGAGCAGGTTACAATAGAAAAGCTGAGACAGGCTGGTCTCGCGGAGAAAAAAGATAAAGTTAAAATTCTTGGTAGGGGAACTATTGATAAAAAATTAACTGTGCATGCCCATATGTTTTCGAAATCCGCTCAAGAAAAGATTGAGAAAGCAGGAGGAGAAATAACAAAAGATGCTTGATGCCTTCCGTAACCTTTGGAAAGTAGGAGATATAAGAAAAAAAATCCTTGTTACGTTACTTATGTTGGTAATATACCGGTTAGGTAGTCATATTCCCGCGCCCGGGGTTAATATAAAAATACTCGGTGATTATTTTGCCAGCATGAGGGGTTCTGTGCTTGGACTGTTTGATATGTTTGTCGGAGGTAATCTGAGCAGAGCTACTATTTTTGCTCTTGGGATAATGCCGTATATTAGTGCTTCGATTATTTTGCAGATTTTAGGTTCTACAATTCCTTTTTATCAGCGGTTGTCGAAGGAAGGTGAAGAAGGAAGGCGTAAGATGACCCAGCATATCAGATATCTAACCGTTGGTATAGCTATTATTCATTCTTTATCGTTTTCAATCTTTTTGCAGAACCTTTCGTTTAGTGGTGTACCGGTTTTACCTAATCCTACGCTTTTCGTAAAATTTTCGATAATTGTAACTATGACTGCGGGAACTATTTTTCTTATGTGGTTGGGTGAGCTTATAACGGAAAATGGTATAGGTAACGGTGTTTCTCTTCTCATTATGATGAGTATTCTGGCAAGAATACCTACGCAGGTGATTCAGTTTTCTCAGATGTTGGTGGCAGGTACAAAAAGTTGGATTTTTGCTTTTGCTACAGTTGCATTCGCTGTTGCTGTTGTTGCCGCGGTAGTTTTTGTTACGCAGGCACAGAGAAGAATACCTATTCAATATGCTAAAAGAGTTAAAGGAAGAAAAGTCTACGGTGGGCAGTCGACACATTTGCCGCTTAATGTGAATACCGCGGGTGTTATTCCCATAATATTCGCTCAATCGGCATTAATGATTGTTCCTACTATCGCGGGATTTTTTAAAGGACAGGCTTGGGCTGATTGGATTGTTAATGTTTTGTCTCCGAGCGGATTCCTTTATAATGCCTTATTTGTTCTTTTGATTACTATGTTCGCTTATGTTTATACTTCGATTGTTTTAAATACTAAAGATCTTGCTTTAAATATAAATAATTTCGGTTGTTTTATAGAGTGAATTAGTGTCTGTATATAATATGTCGTATTTATTTTCATT
>CAYWUC010000093.1:0-3286 GCA_964461395.1 uncultured bacterium | reverse complement strand
GGTGGAGGCGATCCTGGTGCCACCCCGTTACATTTGGCAGCAATGAAAGGCCAGGCTGATACAGTTTCCATTTTACTGAAAAATGGTGCCGATGTGAATTCAAGGCTTGAGGGCGGAGGTCAAACATCCACATCCGGAGCTACACCTTTGCACCTGGCAGCAACACATAATCAAATTATAGTAGTAAAAATGCTTGTGGAAGAAGGTGCCAAGTTAGAGGCGGTAGACGATTGCGGCGATACAGCATTGCATTATGCCGTTAATCGAGGATTGAGTGATATGGTTCTAGAACTTATAGAACTAGGCGCCAATGTAAATGCAGCAGACAACTACGGCAGGACACCTCTGAGCCTTGCCGGACAATATAGCTCTATCTACACATGTCTTCGCCAAGCTGGCGCAAACAGGTAGTTATTCAGGCTTAATTTAACCGGTTTCCGGAATCGACCGAGCTATCAAAATTCTGTATAAGAAAGCAGAAGAGATATAAATATCTTTCTGTGACTTCTTTTACTCTTTCCTCTCTCTTTGTAATTAAAAATCAGGTCCTGAAATTTTATATTGACAAAGGTGGAATTTTAATTAATATTTTAATATGGGTCTTGCAAGAAAAAATCTTAATTGTAACGATACTTATAAACTATATTCTAAAACTATTTCAAAAAGGAGAGTAATAAGATGAAAAAAATGATTAAAAAGTTATCTTTCCCGGTTATTGGTTTGTTTTCACTTATATGGTTCTTAATACGTGTTATTCCAAAACCAAGCCGGGCCAGCTATCCATGTATGAAGGTTGCTGCACCGCTTGCTTCAACTTTTGTTATCTATCTCTTAGGGCTTACTTCTTCTTTATTTATATTTAAGAAAGCGAAACAATGCCTTTATAAATCGAAATATATTTTATTTTCTATTTTATTATTGCTGGGTTCGGTTTTATCTATAGCCACATTGTTAAACAGAAGCCAAAAAGTATATGCAATATATCGATCTCCAATCCTGGAAGGTCCAAACCAGCCGATGGGTGAAGGAAAAGGGATAAATCCAGGTCGTGTGGTCTGGATTTACGATCCAGATGCAACAGATGAGACTTGTACCAATAGCTCGGGCGATTATTGGTACCAGGAAGATAATACAATTCAAGTAGTGGTTGAGACAATGTTATCTGATGCATTAAGAATGTTAACAGATGAAGAATCCGATTCCGCGGCCTGGGATGTGATATTTCATCATTATAATGAAACCCACGGGAATGGAAACGTTGGCTACGCGTCAGGTGAGAAAATTGTTATAAAAATCAATTTAAATAGCAATGTCACTTATGGTAGCAATACAATTGACACATCACCTCAAATTGTATATGCAATATTGAATCAATTGATAAATGTAGTAGGAGTCGCCGAGGCAGATATCAGTATTGGTGATCCGGGAAGGACTGTTTCGGATTTATACTGGGATAAATGCCATTCTGTTTTTCCCGATGTAAATTACTGGGGAGAAAGTACTGGTCGGACGCCAATAGAACCGTCAGCTGATACTTTAATGTTTACCAGTGATGGTGAAGTAAAAGAATTCCTGCCAAGTTGTTACGTGGAAGCAGTTTATATGATTAACATACCGGTATTCAAAAAACATCATAGAGCGGGTATCTCTCTTTCAAGTAAAAATCATTTCGGAACATTTACACCATTTAACGATATTTGGGCCGGGCACTGGCATTATAGTCTACCTTGCACAGAAGGAGATGGAAATGTCAATAATGGAGAATATGGAGTATATCGCTGTTTTGTGGATATTATGGGACATGAACAGCTTGGTGGCAAAACAATTATATACATAATCGATGGATTATGGGGTTCGACTAATTATGGCCATCCTCCGATTGAATGGAGAATGGCTCCATTCAATAATGACTGGCCATCCTCGATATTCGTTTCCCAGGATCCGGTTGCCATAGAATCTGTTGGCTTTGATTTTTTATATCAAGAATTTGATGAAGATCATCCAACCGAGGGTGCTCCCCCCAATTCAGATAAAGGTCCTTTTCCCAGATATGCCGGGGTTGATGATTTCCTGCACCAGGCTGCCGATTCTGCGAATTGGACCGACAGTATTCCTTATTATGATCCGGAAGGAGACGGAACTCCTATACCCTGGAGTCTTGGAGTTCATGAACATTGGAATAATGCAAACGAAATGAAATATTCGCGAAACCTTGGCGAAGATGAAGGTATAGAATTAATATCGAACTACGACCCCTCTGGTATAATCGAAGAAAATATTGACTTCTCGATGAACAATAATGACTTAATGCTCTTTAATGAAAGCACGTCGATTCGCTTCTTTGTTCCTTTTACTGAATTCGTTTCGCTTAAAATCTACAATCTTTCGGGGCAAGAGGTTGAAACTCTTGTTGAGGAAGTACTAAGTAGGGGTACTTATAACATTGGATGGGATACTGAAAATTTAGCCGATGGTGTTTACTTCTGTCGTCTTAAAGCCGGAGGAAACTTTAAAACAAACAAGATTATTTTTGTGAAATAAGTTATAATATGCAGGAAATCGATAAAGACCAAAAACTAGCTACAACGATAGAAGAAAAATTAAAGCTTCAAAATCGATTTAAAAATGGAGCAGGATGGTTTTTTTGGATTGCCGGTTTGTCTCTAGTCAACTCGATAATATTAATGGTAGGAGGGCAATGGAATTTCCTTGTCGGTTTGGGGATAACACAAGTAATAGACGGCATAGTCTCTGGTGTGGCTGCAGAAGCTGACGCTTCCGCAGCAACTATTATAAAAATATTAGCTTTCGTTGCAGATATTCTTGTCGCAGGTCTTTTTGTTACTTTCGGAGTCTTAGCCATGAAGCGATACAAAATTAGCTTTATTATCGGGATGGTATTATATGCATTGGATGGATTAATATTCCTGATAGTACCGGATTTCTTGAGCATCGGATTTCATTTATTTGCCCTGTTTGGTCTTTATGGAGGTTTACAGGCACATATGAAATTTACCGAAATAGAAAAATCTAAAACACTATCTTCGTAATGATGTGATCCTTATCATGGTTTGAATTTGATAGGTGAGGTACAAAATGAAGTACACCACAGAGTTTGATGAAGTTAATAAAATTTGTATTATTAGTGTTAAGGGTAAGCTTCGCCGCCCAGACGATTCCCTCGCAATACAAAAGCTTGTCCGTGACTATCATTATGAGAAAGGCTACTCTCGATTTCTGATAGATATGAGGCAAGCACAAATTATTAGTGGAACGACGGATACAT
>CAYWUC010000092.1:0-5081 GCA_964461395.1 uncultured bacterium | reverse complement strand
GTTAAACGTCCAACGGGCTTAGTATAAGATTTATACTTTCCCAGCAGATAACCAACCACCTTCTGTGTTTAGTCAAGCTATCAGAAGGATATCTCCACCTCCCGGATAATCAAGACTTTTTCTCATTATAAACGTCCAATTTATCCGTACTTTTCCCTTTAATCGGAAAAATATAACCATTCGTCGAAAAAACGGTTGCGTCTTTATAATATTTATATTAATCTTCCCGTAATTATGAAAGAATTTATTTTATATATAGTTGTACTTTTAATTGTAGCACTTATGTTTACTTTTATTTACGAACCGGCTGTAAGCACAAACTTCCAGCAAACATTTGTTATATGCATAATTTTCTCATTTTCTATAGGTTTTACAAATAGAAAACTCTCAAGCCTAATCTCTCCAATGATAAAAAAATACAAACCATTCTTAAGAATTCTTGTCCATGCGCCTTTACTCTTTGCCGGCTCTTTTGTGGGAATATTTATTGCCAATTACATCTGCTATCTACTATTTCGATTTTATCCTATGAATCCTCAATTTCTCATCGGCCTTACGATAGGTACCGGCATTTTTTCAACATTTCTAGCAAGCACCTTTTTATTAAGGACAATATCAAGCGAATTACAGGAAGAGACTAAAATGGCAAGGCTTGAAGCATCAATTAAGGTTCTACAGGCTCAAATAAACCCTCATTTCTTCTTCAATTCCCTGGCGTCTGTACAGTCTCTTATCCACAAAGACCCGCGGAAAGCAGAAGAGGCATTGGCAGCTATCTCAGAGGTCTTCCGATATTCGATAAGGCGCGGACAGAAAGACTTTATAGAACTTTATGAGGAAATCGAATTTATAAAACAATTTCTTTACATAGAAGAAATGCGCCTGGGCAATAGACTGAAAGTAATATGGGAGGCGGATGAGGAATTAATGCACTGCCGTATTCCGCCTTTCCTTATACAACCGGTTGTAGAGAATGCCGTAAAATATGGGGTTGAGAAACGTAAAAAAGGAACGGTAAAAATTTCCGTGAAGGAAGAGAACAACAAATTGAATATATCCGTATCGAATACAGGCAAAGCGGAAGTTCGTCTTGTTGCGGATCACAGCCTCGAAAATATCAAGAAAAGAATTGAAGTTATTTACGGAAAAAAGGGTTTATTCGAGATAAAAACTAACGGAGAAGTAAAAATAGAGATATCCATACCCAAACAATACCACAAAAATAAAGAAGTACAGGAATTATGAGTTCCGGGTTATATAAAACAAGAATTTTAATAGTAGACGACGAGAAATTAGTGCGGGATTATTTAAAAAGAACTATTCTTGAAAGAAATGACATTGAAGTTATCGGAGAAGCTAGCGACGGTATCGAAGCAATATCCAAAGTTCAAGAACTTTCTCCGGATATTATACTTCTGGATATTCAGATGCCCGAACTGGACGGCTTTGGCGTACTCGATTTCCTGGATACTCCTCCCCCGACTATTTTTATCACAGCTTACGACGAATACGCGATACAGGCTTTTGAGGTCAACGCGATAGACTACGTTTTAAAACCTATTCGAAAAAGAAGGCTTTTCGACTCAATCGATAAAGCGAAGATTTACATTCAAAGAAAAGGATTATGGGAATCCAAAGCAACGCGCATTCTCGACCATATTAGCAGTCAACAGGTATCAAAGATTCCACTTAATACCAGAAAAGGATTTAAGCTATTAAGCGTGGAAGAAATTTTCTGGGTTGAAGCTGACGGTGATTATGCCTCTATTCATACCGCGGAGAATGATTTCTTCTACAAGAAAACTTTAAAGCTTCTCGAGTCCAGGTTACCTTCGGATTTATTTTTAAGAGTGCATCGCTCTTATATCGTAAATCTAAGAAAGATAACAGAATTAAATTCAAGTGCTCGCGGCGGATATAAACTCAAGATGAGCGATAATACAGAAATTCCGGTAGCACGCAGAAAAGCAAGAGAAGTAAAAAAAAGGTTAAAAATTTAAAAAAGGAGGAACAAAATGAAGTTATCAGTAAAGTTTTTCATTATGATGTCTGTCATGTTTTTTGTTTTTACTGCTCAGGGAAAACCCCTGAAGGAGTACATCAAGGAAGCTAAGACTAATCAGGATTCGGGCAAAACAGAAGACGCGACAAAGCTAATGGAACAAGCGGCTAATGAATATCCGGATAGTTCCAGCGCTTACGCCTACCTGGGACTCTATACGGGTATGCAGGCGGGAAAAACTAAAAATATGGCACAGGCGGGTGAATTTGCTTTCAAATCGTTTGGACAATTAGATAAAGCGGTTTCATTAGATTCTTTTAATATCTTCGCCCGTTTCCATAGAGGTATTATGGGTATCAAGGTTCCCGAATTTCTCGGTAAATTGGATGGCGGAATTAAAGACCATGAATTTATTATAAAGATTCATAAAAAAACACCGGAAAAAGTTTCGAAGGAAATTCTAGTGCAAGTATATAACTTTCTCGGCGAAGGATATCAAAAACAAGGAGAAAAAGAAAAAGCCAATACCGCCTGGAAAAAAGTAATCGAGCTCGATCCTGAATCTGATCTTGTAAAGGCAGCAAAAAAACACCTCACAGAAAACATTACTACTCCAAGTAGACCCCCGGAAGTAAAGAAAACAGAAAAATTAGAATATATTAATCCTAAAGACCTCATGAAATCGGGTAAATCTCATCTGGAAAAAGGGGAATGTGAAAAAGCCGTCGATGCTTTCAAAAAATTGACAGAGAAAGAACCAAAAAATATAGAAGCCTATATAAGTCTTGTAAAAGCCCTAGGATGTCTCGCTGAAAAAGGATATGATGAGAATATTTATGAAAATACCGAATATTTTTCCGGAATCGCTTTTGGAGTAATGAATACACTCGATAAGGCTGTCGATCTGGCACCGGAGAATCCAGACTTAAGGCTTTTAAGAGGCACAATCGGCGTACATATGCCTTTCTTTTTGGGGAAATTAGAACAGTCTATGGAAGATTTAAACATGGTTTTAGAAAGTAAGGCTGATAAAACCAAAAAAGCCGAGGCATTGTATTATCTCGGAATAGCTTATCAGAAAAAGACTATGGAATACTGGGACAAAGTGGTCGCGGATTATCCGTCAACCGAGGCATCGAAAATGGTTCTCGAAGGAATGCGTCCTAAAGTAAAAAGATTCGACCCTTCGAAATTTAAAAGTGCGGTTGTATCCGTAGATTTCGTTCTGGGATTTCAGGACGCCCTACCTCCGCAAACTGCCGTTTGGATCGAAGACAAAAACGGTAAGTTCATAAAGACTCTTTATGTATCAGGTTTCAGCGGATACGTCAAAGAAAAACAGCTATGGTTAAAAGAGTGGGCGAAGTCTTCAAAATTTGTCGATACTGACGCAATTACATCGGCAAGCATAGATGTCGGTCATCATATCTACTTGTGGGAGTTGAAAGATCATACGGGTAAAAAAGTAAAATCAGGTGAATATGTGGTGAAAGTCGAAGTTTATGCCTGGCCATCCATGAAATATCAACTGGTAAGCGCGCCGATAGAGATCGGAAGTAAAGAGAAAAGCACGACCGTCGAAGAAGGTAATGTAATACCATCATTGGTAGTTACATATTATCCGAAAAAATAAAATGAGTTTTAGGTCAAAAGCACAAAAATACAGTATTTACATAGCCTATATGTGAGTATAGTCACTAGTTGCTGGTTACTATTCTCCGGGCTAAAAAAAACAAGAAATATGCTGTCAATTCTGTAAAAAATTTTGGCTGGGGAACATCTGAGTTTTTTTGACTCACGACCCGTGACTTGCAATGTTATTTTTATTTTTTATCTTCACTGGTATCCGGTACCCGGGACCTGGTATCCAATAACGACCCCTTGACTTTTCTTGAAAATCAAGTATTATAGACGCAGTAAATGTAGGTTATGGAACCTTCAAGATCGTATGGAATATAATTGTTTTTACATTTTTATCTCCCTTCTGGTTTTGCCGGTTATACATCTTAATACTTTTTCTGCAGAATTGTATTTGAATCTCATTACATTTACAAAAACATGTAAATATTCAAACCTAAAAGGAGGTCAAATGAATATATATGTAGGTAACATTTCGTCACAATTAACCGAAGAAGAAATTAAAGAAGCTTTTTCATCTTATGGAGAGCTATCTTCAGTTAAGATAATTAAGGACAAGTACACAGGTGAAAATAGAGGATTTGGATTTATTGAAATGCCTGAAGAAAACGAAGCAGAAGCAGCAATTACCGGGTTAAACGGCAAAGAACTTAAAGGTAAAGAACTTAAAGTAAATAAAGCTCGCCCTCGTACAGAAAATTCGAGAAGTGGATACGGCGGCAGTCAAGGTCCATGGTCAAATTAGAAGTTTAACAACTAAGATAGAGCTCTAAAACACGGGGCATAGTTCATCGATATTATTAATATTGCATGTAACTATGCCCCTATTTTTTTTGTATTCTTTGTATGTTTAGTTTTTTTTCTTTGTTCTCTGTGGTAATTTAGGTTTTAGGTCTTTGGTTTTAGGTTTTAGCAAATTGGTGGTTGGAGATTAGTAGTTGGTGGTTAGATTAAACAACAATATATTTTTTCTTTATTCGTGCTATTTGTGTGATTTGTTGTTGAACTAAGCTTTTAGCCTTGTGTGCTTTGTGGTTCAATTATTTTTTTGGCTCTGGACTTTGGACTAAAAACACATTGACATATTACCTTGATTTGACTATTATAAATATATGAGGACGTACGATACTTTAATCGAAATAGGTATCAAATTATCGTCAGAAAAAGATTTAGATAAATTACTCAATATCATCCTCGAAGACGCCTGTCAACTCTGTCAAGCTGATGCCGGAACTTTTTACCTCGAAAAAAATAATAAGCTCGAATATAAAATTTCACGTAACCTAACCCTCGAAGAAAAGATGGGGAAAAAAGATTTTCTTAAATCCGTTACCCCTCACGCTTTACCCATATCAAATAAATCGATTGCAGGGTGGAGCGCTAAAAACAGAGAAATATTAAACATAAAAGACCTTAATTTCATACAAAAATGTCCTTACTC
>CAYWUC010000091.1:0-2237 GCA_964461395.1 uncultured bacterium | reverse complement strand
TTTGTTAACTTTGGCGAATCGTAAGAATTCTACAAACAAAATTAAAAATACAACGTCAAGTATTCCAAAGAGAACGAGTGCCAAGGGTACAATCGCGTAAGTGGAAAACCATATTGCTCCCAATATATAGATAACCTTCATGCCTCCACCAATTATAACGAGGTCAACGTTTCTATAAAGATTTTTCCAGACCAGGAAATATCCTATTCCAATCAAACCTATAAAAGCGGCGCAGACTTGGAAATAAATAGGGGGTTGTGGTATCGTTCTTTGCAAAACTGTTTGAAATAGCCATTTGTAGAAAAAGCAAAACCCAAAACCCAGTATAAAATCGTATAAACCCGAGATGATAAATAAGACTTTATAATACTTTTCCTTGTTCATTGTAAACCTCCTTTAAGGTTTTTGATACTTTTATTATACGAAAATAAGTATAGCATGTCAACATAATCATTCCGTTTGAAGGAAAACAAATAGATAATAAACGGATAAAAAACCAATGATAAATAAAGCAATCGAAAGTAAAGGGTTCACTAACGCGATAAAAGAAGTCTCAAATAAAACAGTACCTGAAAAGTTCCATTTTAACGAGTCGGTCGTATTTTTTCCGCTTGGACATTTAAATAATAAAAGAGCTGTATAAGAAATTAAAAGAAAAGAAACCCCGTTTAAAATAAGAAACCAGATATTTACATCGGGCTGCCACAATTTAGAATAGATAATAATAAATAAAGCTGTATAAGGGATAAAAGCCATCAGGAAATTTAGAAATCTGGCTTTTTCCGGAGATAACAGTACCACCAATGTTTTTTTTCCTGCGAGTTTATCGCCCTTATAATCCTTATAATAAGTAAAAAATGTCATAGTGGAAAACATTAGTGCTATGAACAAAGATACGAATACTAAATCTTTATTGGTTAGGACCATGAATAAATTTTGTTTGCTGACCGCCAGTGCCCCATAAAAAGGGCAGACACTTAATAATATTCCAAACCAGATATTTCCTAAAAGAGGTATGCCTTTTAAATATTCATAGATAATATTAAAAATATAGCCAATTAAATAAACTATTAGAGCATAAGGATTCAAAAGGTAAGAGATAACAGCGCCCACAACGAAAAGTGTGAAAGTAGTAACAAGAGCGTATTTAATATTTAATTCCCCTGAAACCATCGGTCTTTTAGGTGCGTTTATTCTATCTTCTTTTATACCCAGATAATCATTTACTATCTGGTTTATGCCCCAGCTGAAGAATAAAAGAACCAGTACCATAAATTTTCTTAAGATGTTTACTTCTACTCCTGAAAAAGCGATTCCCAACCATCCCGCTATACCCGTTGCGAAGAAAAGATAGGGTCTCATGGATTTAATATAAGCCCGGATGAATTTACTTTTGTCCATAAAGTCCCATTTTTTTATAAAGTGATGTTTCTTCACCCAGATCCCAATCTTTTGCCATGAGAATAGTTATATCCTTCGGTAGAGGGATTTTCTTTTCCTCTTCTGCCAGTATAGCTTTTTCTATTCTTTCTGCTTCCGTACAGCAGAGCCAGTTCGTTCCGGGTTCCTGAAAGTAACTTTTCATTCTTTTATAAATAACCAGGAAATCTTCATCCTGGATGTTTCCGAAAGAAACATTCATAAACTCACAGGGTTGAACTTCGCCGTGGTGATTTATATAGAATCTTTCGATACCTCCCGCGGTACATCCGAAATTTCCTTTCAGAGATTCGAAAACCTGAGATGAAATAGCCGGGTATTTTCTGTATTTAAAGCTTTTATTAAACAGAGGATGTGATCGAGCCATTTTGTTTAAAATATCATCTTCCAGAGGGTCTTTTCTGCCTAGCCATCCTCCGGCGGGTTTTCCGTGGATTAATTGTACGTAACTGCATCCATGATCTTTCGCCAATTTCATTATTTTTTCTATTCCGCCTTCTTCGATGGTCTCTTTGGTTGGACAGCAGTTTATCGCCGTAGCTATACCAGCTTTTTTAAAAGTTTTTAAAGCCGAAATAGCATCGTCGAAGGCTCCTTCCCTGCGGACAAACCCATCAAATTTTTCTCTGTCCCAGTGGTGAACGGAAATCATAACCCCGAAAACTCCCGCCTCTTTCATTTTTCTCGCTTTTTCTTCGGTTAAACTGTAACCGTTAGTGTTGACCCAGACTTCTGCTCTTTCGTCCAGACTGCTTACAAGCTTTAATAATTTATCGAATTTCAATAGAGGTTCTCCT
>CAYWUC010000090.1:0-7076 GCA_964461395.1 uncultured bacterium | reverse complement strand
TGGCAACATAAGAATTCCTCTTAATAATAGAATTTACTTTGGCGGCTCATCAATAGAAGGATATAATGATTATTACAATGGTCTAAAATTTTATGGTAATGGAGGCACTCTCCCTTGTATTACTATGCATGGGGGAGGAAATGTCGGTATTGGGACGTCAAGTCCATCCAAAAAGCTTGATGTAAATGGCAGTGTTCTTATTAGAGGTAATGGTGAGATAGCAACATTCGGTGACGGCTCGGGCTCAGCTGGCATTTATATTAATGGAAATGATGGAACAGTAAGAGACGTAGCTTTCTGCACAGATAATGCTAATAATGCAAGATGGATTTTGAGAACGGAGCAAGAATCTGAATCTGGTAATGATGTAGGTTCAGACTTTTCAATTATTAGCAGAAAAGACGATGGAACTTACAAAAGTTTATGTCTACATATAAAGAGAAATAGCGGCTATGTCGGTATCGGGACGGTCGATCCCCAATCCAAACTCGCGGTCAACGGAACAATTACCGCCAAAGAAGTCATAGTTACAGCAGACGGCTGGTCTGATTTCGTTTTTGCGGATAATTATCAGTTAATGCCACTTAACAAACTTGAAAATCACATCAAGGTCAATAAAAGCCTTCCCGGTATTCCGACAGAAAAAGAAGTGCTTGAAAATGGTGTAAAGGTCGGCGATATGCAGGCAAAACTTTTAGAAAAGGTTGAAGAATTAACGTTGTACGTAATAAATCAAAATAAAGAAATAAGTAAACTTAAGAAAGAAAATATCGAGCTAAAGGAAACAAATGAAGATTTAGAGAACCGAATTTCTGCATTGGAAAGGTAAACTTGATAACTAGTATTTATTATGAACCTTAAAGGAGGACAAATGATTACAAAAAAATCAAGTTACCTTATCGTACTCTCTATTCTTCTCTTTCCAATCATTATAATCGCTGATGATTGTCCGATTATTTTTGTGCATGGCATCGAAGGCGACGCAGAACCAGATATAGCCTGGGAACACACATGGGGTAATCCACAATCTGCATTAAATAAGATTATAAATTCGGAATATGGAGGATATAAAGAAGGAATAACGTTAAAATGCGATAAAAATACAAAATTAGCAGGATTAAGTAAAAGATTCAAAAAAAGTATCTACCATTTCTCCTACTATAATCCAAACGGAACGAGGGGAGTGATAGGGAGTTACGGAAGGTATGAACCTCCACCTACCCCTCCCATGCCAGACCCATACGACCCTGAAAATGAAATACCTGAAAATTACTGGAGAGATCAGTATAGGATTTCTGCTAACAATGCCTGCTGGGCTGAACATTTGGCAAACTTCATCGATACGGTTCTTAACGCAACAGAAGGAGCAGATAAAGTTGATATAGTTGCTCATTCGATGGGTGGTTTAGTGGCAAGAGCTGCAATTACCTACTATGGGGCTGAGAATAAGGTAAGAAAATTGATTACGGTAGGAACTCCAAATCTTGGCTTCAATCAAGCATCGTGGATAGAAGGCCTTGTTAAACAACATGGTGGATTTCAGGGATGGCAAAAGACAGGCGAGTTGGCTGAAATGGGTGTAAATTCTTTGCCTTTTGTCGAAGTAGGTAATCCAACGAGCACACCAAAGTCTTATGCCGAATTTTTATTGGATAATGACCCACAGATTCAGACAGCCTGTATAGCAGGTGATTACATAGGGAGCCAAAATCCTTTTTTAGATTTATTTAAAGGTATTTTAGAACCAAACGATGGCATGGTTCCAGTCTCTGACGCTCATCTGCCGTACGCTGATTTTAATCCTACTATCTATGCGACCCATGCCAGAAACTGGACAAGTTGGGATGCAGCGGGGGAAGTTACCTGTACCTACACAACTGAATTTGTAAAGAAGTGGATAATTGACGATGAAGTGGTCGAAAACGCATCAATGGTTGACGAGGGATCACCATTTTATATAAATACTTACCCTAAACCATGGCCTGATTATAGTAGTAACTATTGCGGAAGTATGAAAGCTCACGTTTGTGTAAACAGCTATCAAAATGTGCTCTCTATGTCATATTTTATAAAAGAAGCGGAAGGAAGAAATCCTCAAGTTATAACATACAGCGATATACCTCTTTTTAGGCTTAACAAAGGATATCCGGGAAATCCTGTTGTATTAAAGAATCCTGGTTATGAAGACGTCCAAAAATATGCGACTTATTACCGAATAAACGATATGAATGGCGAAGTATATCATCAAGACGACGAGAAATTTTTTATACATTCCCCCCCTGATCAGTATTACAAAGGGAATCCAGTCTACGGTTCATTTGTCGATGTTTTAGAACCTATACCCGGGTCTTACATTCCAGGAAATACAATGGAGAGCAAATGGGTCTCGAACGAAAACGTAATTTCAAGAAAGATTTACTTTTCTGGTATAACTGAAGATATGGAACGTTTTAAAGTCGAAATAGCTGACCTTGGAAACAGAGGAAAAGGTGATGATTGGTGGTGTGAAGATTCCTACACATGGACTATACCAGTAGTAGACGTTCCTTATGGCAAAATAAAAGTTGTGGAGAATATCGATAATGTGACATTTACCAGCAATGAGAGCGAATATTTTAGCATACCCGGAGATATAACTCTTCAAAATGATACGGTTGCAATAAGTGACACAAAAACGTATCAAGCATATAATTCAATCACATCTCAAAATTTCCTAATTCAAGGCAATGGATTAAACGGTGGTAATGTTACAATGGCTGCCGGAGAAACCATTTATTTAAAGCCGGGTTTTGAAGCTAAAGAAGGATGCAATTTCCATACATATGCTGACCTATCGATAAGATGGGATTATGAAGGCACAATTTCAAGTAACGTAGAAACAAAATCTTTGGCTATTACCCCTGAATTTGAAAAAACCGAGGAAGATTCTGTAGAAGCATCTCCTGAAACTTCCTCAGAAGAAACAAAAGAAGCGATCCCGAAAGTATTCAGCTGCGCGCAGAATCGTCCTAACCCATTCGCTACTAATACTACTATAAAATACGGCTTACCAAAGAACTCACACGTTAAACTCACCATCTTCAACCTGGCAGGTCAGGCAGTCCGAACTCTGGTAGATAAAAACGAACCGGCAGGCTTCAAACAAATCAGTTGGGACGGAAAAAACAGTGTCGGCGCACAAGTACCTCAGGGTATATATTTTTATGTTTTTGAGGCTGGAGACTATGCAAAACATGGTAAGATGGTAATGGTTAAGTAAAAAAGTTAGAGAGTTAGAATGTTAGGAAGTTAGAAAGAAAAAACAAGGAGAGGGAAAAAGATCGGCTCAGGTTTTCATTTTCGTAAACTTGAGCCGATTTACTTTTAAAAAATTATTTGTGATTTTCTTTGTCGTCAGCCGTCAGCTGTCAGCTATTCTTCTCACATGTAGGACATGTAGAGACCTGTAGTTTTTGTTTTGCCTATTTGACTATTTTCCAATTTAACCATTTAACTTATTTTCGGCCAAAGGCTTTTATAATTCCCGTCGCGTTTGAGACCCGGTTTATCCCTTTGCACTTAAACTTCTCAAACGCACCAAATCTGTTCAGTCCGATTTTAGCAGAAAGATTAAAAATAGTATCTATTGTGTAAACAGCCCAACGCCCTATACAATATGGATTATCTGTCTCACGAGGAGTTGATACAAAAGCTTTTTCGTACCCTACCTCTTCCGCTAACTCCATTTCGCTTTCTCTTATTCTCCCGAACGGATAGGAAAGATATTTAACTCTCTCACCTATTTTATCGGATATTATTTCTAAGGATTCTTTCATATCTTTTTTTACCAGATCAACCGGACTGCGTGAATAATCGGGATGCAGATGAGAATGAGAACCAATGGTTATCCCGTATTTACGCATCTCCTGTGTCTCACTCCAGGAAAGATGTGTGAATGATTTACCTAACGTAACTTCCCAATCGTTTTTCTTTCCCGCGTAACCGGAAACCACAAAAATTAAAGCAGGGACATTCTCCTCCATGATAATTGGTAAAGCGAATTCATATAAATCCACAAAACCGTCGTCAAAAGTCAGTAAAACTCCCGAGTCCGCTTTAAAAAATTCATCCGGATAAAGAAATTTAATCCCCTTACTTTTTATAAACTTTATATGTTTTCTAAAAACTTCAGGAAATACAATCGACCCGTAAGGAGAGAAAGTTTTTGATATATTATGGTAAAGAAGGATCGATTTCATAATAAAAATTTAAGATATCCTTCGCAACTTTATCCCAGGAGTACTTATCTACCGTTTTAAGCCCTCCCTTGACTAGAGTTTTATATAAATTTTCATCTTTAAAAAGAGTTATAACTTTATCGGCGATATCTTTAGAACTCTCGGGACAAACAAGTAATCCGTTTTTACCATCTTCGATAACACACCTATAACCTGCAATACTTGAGGCAATTACCGGAGTTTGGGTACCCATTGCTTCCAATAGAACGATTCCAAAACTTTCTCCGCAAATAGCCGGGGAAACAAAGATAGAAGCGTGGCTAAATATTTCGGGAAGATCCGATGGCGCTACAAAACCCAAAAACTTAACCGAATTCTTCAATTCAGAAGGTATAACCAGTTTCATATCCTTGTAAACACCACCGACTACTGTAAGCTTCGCTTCCGGAAATTCTTTTTTTATACGAGGCAGAGCATCTATTAAAAACTGTAATCCTTTTCTCGGTTCTATTCTTCCGACAAACAAAATTTCAAAAGGATTTTTCTTCTTTCCGGAATTTTTAAATCTATTGGGATCGACTCCGTTAGGAATTATTCTATAATCACCCGGAAAATATTTAGCAATAGAATCCCTCGCGGTTACTGAAACAGCGATTTTTCCGTGAATTCTTTTAAAATAATGCTTTAAATATTGTTTGGAAATTTGATACAAATTAGAAGATTTAAAAGTCGGATGAAAAGTAAATATATTTGTTTTCCTCGATACTTTAAGAGAAAGAAGAGGTAGAGTCGGAGCAATTATACCATGAATATGAATAACATCATAATCGTTTACGACATTTGAAAGCTTTGAAAGATTGACCCATCCCGTAACCCTGGCATTAGACTGATTCATAGGAATCACCATGGATTTACCCAGACGAATAACCCTTTTCTCATCGGGCTTCAAATCTCCCTCTATATCCGCTGTAAGTATCGAAACTCTATGTCCCATACTATCAAACTCGTTCGCAAGATGGTATATATGTTCTGTAATCCCTCCAATATGGGGATAATAAAAATCCGAGACGAAAAGAATTTTCATTTCCAAATTCTCTGAAAAACGAACCATTGAAAAGGATACATTCTTATACCCTTTTCCATTAGATTAATAACTTCCTTTAATATTTCATCGGGCGAATCAAAATTCTCCGGATAAATAGGAGGAAAAACTATACCCGAATAACGCTTTACGCCTTTCCCAAGCGCTAAAACCCCTACTAAAATGGGCGCGCCTGTTTTTTTAGAAAGCAAAGCGGTTCCTCTCGGAATTGAAGCCTTACGATTAAAAAATTCACTCGTTGAACCTGAATCCGTGATATCCCTGTCTCCAACCAAAACAACTATTTCATTATTCTTTAAAACTCTCATCAATCGAAAAGGCAATTTCTTGCTCTCAAGGGGCAACAACTTACTTCCAAAACGCCCTCTATAACGTTTATAGAACTTAAAGAAATCAACACCAGGACCTTTAGTTTCCGCAACGGAATTAATAGGAAAACCCAGACTCGCAAGATATATTCCTGCCAATTCCATCCCCCCCACATGGCAGGAAACAATAATTACACCTTTTTTCTTCTTTAATTCTTCCTTAATAAAATATTCTCCCTCAATATCTATCATCGACTTCATATATGCTCTACTCATATTGGGTACATTGAGAATATCACTATACACTTTCGTAAAATTGATAAAAACTTTCTTTACGTCTTTTTTTTCAACCTTACCTAAAACTACTACTAAATTTTCTTCTATGATTTTCCTTCTGTCCGAAGCGAAAGAAAACCATAAAGTCCCAGCTACTTTTGCCAAAAACTCCCGTAAGAAACCGGGAGTGAACTTCAAAAACTGAGTCATGAAAAGCATAAAGATTTTCATCATAATCAATAATCTGTGGAGCCGAATCCACCGTCCTCTCTCTTAGTATTCTTTAAATCTTCCACCTCAACTAAATCAATCCTCTCCACCTTGGAAATAATTAACTGTGCTATTCTATCTCCTTTTTTAATCTCAAAATCTTTTCTACCAAAATTAAAAAGAATAACTTTAATTTCACCCCTATAGTCAGAATCAATAGTTCCAGGTGAATTTAATACTCCGATACCCAATTTTGAAGCAAGACCACTCCTCGCCCTAACTTGTCCTTCATATCCAAAAGGTATTTCTAAGGATATCCCCGTAGGAATCATTCTAAAATCACCAGAAGCTAAAAAGCAATCCTCCGAAGCATGTAAATCCAGACCTGAACTACCCTCGGTCTGATAAGTAGGAAGTGGCAAGTTTTCATTTAGTTTTTTCACTTTTATTTTTAAAGACATACAACCCTTCCATTAAAACATCCATAATTACTCATTGGAAACCCGAAGATACTATTTCTTTTTCCGATATCATTGTTCAGCTACATTAACCCCATGTAATCCCAAATACTGATCAAGAGCGTCCTGTAATATATCCAATCCTTCCTCCAAAATTTCAGGATTAAGATAGCGAAAATCAATCAAAACTTCCCCTTCGTCCTCATATGTATCAGAGTGAAAAAAAACTGAAGGAGCTAGGAAAACCGTTCTTTTATCACGATTATATTCACACAATAACCATTCCACAAAGGTATTTGCGTTCGGCACGGGTAGTTTAAGAAAAACTGAAGAAATATTTTTAGAATAAGTCGCCACAACATCTTTTCTATTATCAAGAAAATTATTTATTATAGTTCTATTCTGTTTTATCTGTCCTAATCGATTCTTCAATATACTGGAATAATTTCCAAGAAAATAGTCAATCAAAGAGAGGTCATATGGCGTTACAGGAAATAGATCTTTC
>CAYWUC010000089.1:0-3407 GCA_964461395.1 uncultured bacterium | reverse complement strand
CGTTTTTCCGTTAACAGAAGCTCTATTACTTCTCTTTATTCCGGGAACCATAATTATACCTTTTGCATCATATATTACCGGATACATATCCCTTAAAACCCTTGGTATTTTGCTGTCTATAAATAAATCTTTAAGCTTTTTGCTATTATCTTTCCCAAAAGTAACGAGACGATCTCCTTCTCCCCTTCCTTTTACTCTTAAAGGCAATTGCAGATTCTCGAGATTGAAGAACTCGCAACCTTTCGTTTTCACTTTTACAGGAGGAGTAAGAATCTCTGTTTCAATTTCGTAATATCCATATACAACCTTACCAGGCAAGGGCAACTCCTTCTCTTCTTCCTTTAAACTCTTCGCGACAATCACCCTGGAAGGCAGTATTTCTATGTATGAATTTTTTAAGCTAATAATTCCCCTAACCGGTAAATTAACAATATGAGCTCTTTTTAATTCTAAATCACTATCAAAAATCGCAAGCATCTTCTTTAGAATTAAAAACTTGGCAGCGGACGACAATTCATCAAAATCATTCCTGTCAATCTCAGCATATCCGAAATGAGGAATTACTTTTATCGAATCCACTAACCTTTGCAACGCTATTCCAATATCTCTTAGATTATCCATGCTTTTACTTATACTATCAATTGAATCTGATTTAATTTCTTCCAGTAAAGGAATAAGATTTTTTCTTATTTTGTTTCTAAAATAATATTCTTTTTCATTAGAAGGATCACTATAAAAAGCAATTTCATTTTTCTTGAGATAATCTATTATTTCGTTCTTTCTTAAATCCAAAAGCGGACGTAAAACATCATCATTACGATAACTCATCTGAAAAAGACCAAAACCCGAACCCCTCAAAAGGCGAATAAAAAAATTTTCTATTTTATCATCGAGATTATGTCCAAGTGCTATTAAATCGGCTTTTTCTTCTTTTTTTAAGTCTCGAAGATAAGAAAGTCTTAAATCTCTTGCCCCGTCCTCGATAGAAAGGGAAAACTTTTCACAGTAACCCCTTACATCTGCCCCATTTACATGTAGTTTAAGTTTTTTTCTCTTTACTTCCTTAATCACAAAATTCTCCTCATCTTTGGAATCTTCCCTAAGATTATGATTAAAATATGCAAGTATAACTTCTAACTCATCATAATCAGATAACACTTCAGTCAGTAATGTAGAATCAGGTCCTCCGGAATATCCTATTATTATTCTATTAACTCCTTTTAGGAGCTTCTTTTCTTTTATCAGCTTTTTTATTTGTTTAATCACTGTTGAATATAACAAGATATGGTCAATTTTCAAGTGTAATCTTTGAAAAATAGTATTTTTAGGAAAATTTACCTTAATTTAACCACAGAGAACACAGAGAAACAACAAAGAATTTTTATTGTTTATACCCAACCCCTCACAAAAACAAAGGAGAACAACAAATTGCACGAATAGCACAAATATTTTTTTTGACTTGTGACTATAGGCCAATGACTGATGACTAAATCGTTCACACAAAGACACAAAGAACACAAAGTTTTTTGTTTTTTAAGCCAACAGCTAAAGGCTAATAGCTATGTTTAACAACAAATGTTGACATAGACTGAATAATACATATAATATCTATGTATATGAAACGGAGTATTCATACCTAGTATTAGTATATATATACTATTTTAATATTTTTAAGGAGGTTAAATATTGATAGTAAAATTAACTTTAAGCGTTATGAAAAAACAAAAAATGTATAAAAGAATGTTTTTATTGATAGGATTGTTCATATTAACAGCAAACATTTTTGCGCAAGATCAAGACTTTTACATTTACCTTTGTTTTGGACAGTCAAATATGGAGGGACAGGGGACAATTGAAGAAATAGACGAAACAGTGGATAGTAGTTTCCAGGTTATGGCTGCTTTAGATTGTCCAAATCTTGGAAAAACAAAGGGGTCGTGGTATACAGCTGTTCCTCCTTTATGTCAATGCTGGTCTCATCTTTGCCCTGCCGATTATTTTGGTAAAACAATGGTTTTAAATCTTCCGGATAGCATCAGAGTAGGTGTTATTAATGTTTCGGTTGGCGGCTGCGACATCAGGCTATTCGATAAAGATATTTACCAGGATTATGATTCTACCCACACAGAAAGCTGGTTTCTCTCTAAATTAGAAGACTATGAATGGAATCCATACCAATATCTTATCGATCTCGCTCAGTTGGCAGAGCTAGACGGTGTCATTAAAGGGATTCTTTTGCACCAGGGGGAAACTAACACAGGTCAGGCTGAATGGCCATCATATGTAAAGAAAATTTACAATGATATGTTAACAGATCTTTCATTGGAGGCAGATTCGGTACCTCTGCTCGCAGGTGAAGTATTATATGCCGATCAGGGAGGCGATTGTGCAAGTATGAATACAATAATCGCAAGGCTTCCCGATACTCTTCCCAATTCATACGTAATTTCTGCGAGCGGTTGTCCCGGTATGGACCAATGGCATTTTAACTCGGCAGGTTACAGAGAACTTGGTATAAGATATGCTAAGACAATGCTTTCAATAATGGGTTACGATACAACCGATCTTGAGTATCCTGAAGTTAGTGCAGTAGATTCAAAGAAAGCACCTGGTAGTAATGTATTAGTACAGAATTATCCGAATCCATTTAGTCCTTCAACAACAATAAAATATTATTTACCCCAAAAAGTCAAAGTTACTTTGGAAGTTTTGGATATTTCGGGACGAATAGTTGAGACTTTAATAGATAAAGTTGAGAGTAAAGGTGAACACACTATTAATTATGACGGTTCGGGTTTATCCAGCGGTATTTACTATTATCGATTAAGAACTTCAACAGGCTTTACGCAAAGCAAAAAAATGCTTTTGGTAAAATAAGAGAAAAGAATTCAGAATCCCATCACCACCCAAAAAAATATTTGAACCACAAAGGACTCAAAGAACACAAAGAAAAACAACAAAAGTTTATATTTTTGATTAAAACCTCAACCCATCCGAAACTAAGAGTAACAACAAATCACACGAATAGCACGAATATTAAAAAAACAAAATTAATTTATTTGTGTAATTTGTGCTATTTGTTGTTAAAAAAGGGGTGGTGCGGGTTTTTTGTTTCAACTAAAACCTAAATTTCTCTCTTGACATCTTAACCTTTTTATATAACTTTTTATCCATCTTAGCCGGGGTGGAGGAACTGGTAGACGCGCATGGTTGAGGGACATGTGGGATAATATCCTGTGGGGGTTCAAATCCCCCCTCCGGCAATAGAAATAACAATAAAACAGTGTCGACCTTACGCCAATAAAAACCCTTCAGACGTTCATAAAAAGCTCCCATGGCGTTTTTTCGTGTTAAACATAAAAAATGACTTGACTTTAATCGAAAAATCTCCTATAATTAATTAAAAG
>CAYWUC010000088.1:0-1711 GCA_964461395.1 uncultured bacterium | reverse complement strand
TTTAAGATCATTTTGGAAGAACTCATCGATTATATATCGATAAAAAAGTTAATACAATACGCGGTCAGATGTCATAATAAAAGTTTACTGGCACGATTAGGTTATGTGCTTGAAGATATAGGCGTCGATGTTCAGATACAGAAACAATATCTTCCTAAAGATTACGTAAAGTTTGATCCTTCCGGCGATAGACAGGGTAAATGGATCGCCAAGTGGAACATTATCGATAATCTATAATTAATCCCAACAACCCCCAAAAACTCACCAAGCTATTAGAAGTTCGCATTTAGCTTTTTGCTTTAAACCACAATCACAATATCTTAAAACGCTGCTATTAAACTTTAAAGATGGAAGAGAGTCCCATTATTATGAAAATAATACCCAATATTCTAACAAATTTAATATAAGATTGTTTTTTAACCATATCTATATTGGGATGTACGATCAAGGAATGTAAATTTATCTGACTATTTGTTTAACCAATAATCAGTCTTTAAGTCTATTTTTTGGACTCTATAGGGAAATATAAGCATTAGTATTCCTAAACTAGCTGCAATAATGCCAAATATAGAAAACTCTATAGAAATGTATCTTCCTGGATTCACATCAATAATGATAAATACCTCCCTATTTATTATTGTATGCAATTCTTTATATGTTGTCAATAATAAAAAAAATTTCAGATAGGTGTTAATATTTTTTTATTTTTTTTACGTTAAATCCTTAAATTTTCGCTTGACAAAAGGTGTGAAAGTCCGTAGAATGATTTAAGAGCGGATTATAAATATTTTTTATAAAATTATAATTTAAAATTGTAAGGAGGAATTATGAAGGGTAGGATAGTTTTCTTAGCCGGTGTACTAATGCTAGCTTTAAGTCTCCCGGTTTTAGCTCAGTTTTCATTACGTATTCACCCACCGCCACCGAATCAATTAAACGTTGAAGATTTATGGTCTCTGGATATCACAAACAATTCCGGCGAGCCGCGTATGGTTTACCTGCGAGGTGAAATTGAGGAATCAAGAAAAGGTCCAATGTTCAGAGCCAGTACAAATGAGTTCCAGTCCCCAACGGGTAGATTGAGGGTGAAAGCAAGAGATGTAAGAGAATTGAGAGATGAATGGTATAAAGAACAAGATAAATCCTTTATACTCAGAACCGGAAGCGTTCCCGCGGGTAATTATACCGTCTGTCTTTATCTTGTGGATGCTTCTTCAGGGCGGCAATTGGCAGAGCAGTGTTTAAATATCGTGGTTCGTCCAGCCAGCCCACCAAGACTGATATCTCCTAAAGCCGGTAGAGGCTTAAAAGTTGATCGTCCAAATTTTACCTGGACTAAACCCGCGCCCGTACCTGCGGATGAAAGGGTCTTCTATAAATTTAAAATTGTCGAGATATATAAAGGACAAACCAAAGAGGAAGCGATGAGATCGAATCCGACCTGGTATCAGGAAGAGAGAATAAACAAAACAAGTTTCATGTATCCGCTGAGAGCCAGAGCTCTCGATCCTGATAAACGCTATGCCTGGCAGGTTCAATCTGTTTATGAAGATGGTCTTCCTCTGGGAAGGGATCGGGGTATGAGTGAGGTATGGGAAGTTAATCCCGATATTATTAAAGAAATAAAACCCTTATTAAGACCTGATTGTTTAAAGATAGGTGATTTTGTTATAAAAAATATAACTTTCAATTCATCTTCGATGGATTCTCT
>CAYWUC010000087.1:0-2570 GCA_964461395.1 uncultured bacterium | reverse complement strand
GGTAGGAATCATTGCCCCTACGGGAGATTTAGTCGAATCTATGATAAAAAGGGATGTAAAGATAAAAGATGCCTCTGCTATAATTCCTGGACACGGAGGTTTTCTTGACAGGTTTGATTCCCTTCTTTTTAGCGCCCCTATCATTTACTATTACCTAAGATTTTTCGCGGTAAGATGAAAAACGTCGCGCTTTTCGGGTCAACAGGTTCTATAGGAACAAACACTCTCAATGTTATAAAAGGGCTTGAGGATTTTAATGTTGTTTCTCTTTTTTGTGGAAATAATATCCCTCTATTATCCAAACAGGCAGAAGAATTTAAACCCAAATATGTGGGTACTTTTTTCAAAGAAAACAAAGAAAAATTAGAAAAAAATTTAAAAAATAGATTTAAAACTTTAATCGGAGAAGATGAAGCGGATTTTCTGTACGAAAGTGAAGAGATAGATATAATAGTAATAGCGACAGCCGGGATATCTTCTTATAAATCTCTTATCAAGGGACTTAAAAATGGCAAAAGGATCTGTACTGCCAACAAGGAAACTCTTGTAGCTTTCTCTCCCCTACTCAAAGATAAATTAAAAGAACTCCCTGGAAAATTAGTCCCGATCGATAGTGAACACTCGGCTATATTTCAGATTCTTCATAATTCCGGTAAAAAAAATGTAAAGAAAATAATAATTACGGCTTCAGGCGGTCCTTTCTATAATAGAAAAGATCTTAATAATATAACTCCGGAAGAAGCTCTAAATCATCCTACCTGGGAAATGGGTAATAAAGTAACGGTAGATTCCGCGACTTTAATGAATAAGGGACTCGAAATTATAGAAGCATCTGTATTTTTTGACCTCAAGTGCGAAGAAATTGAAGTTGTAGTACATCCGGAGTCCATAATTCATGGGATGGTAGAATTCAAAGACGGTTCTATTATTTCACAGATGTCTATACCGGATATGAAAATACCGATACAATTTGCTCTGACTAATCCCGATAGACCTTCTCTTCCAAAAAACAAGTTTGATTTTAAAGAAATAAACTCTCTTAATTTTAAAAAAATCGATCGGGAAAAATTTCCTCTTATTCCCTTAAGTTATAAGGTCTTACGTGAAGGAGGAACTTTGCCTGCTGTTTTAGTCGGCGCTGATGAAATCGCTGTCGAGAGATTTCTAAAAGGAGATATATCTTTTCAAAATATCACCGATATCATAATTGAAGTGACAAACCTGCATAAAAACAATAAAAATCCTGATGAAAAGGAAATTATTGAAGCACTTAATTGGGCACGACAAGAAGCCCGGAGGATACTGTAAATGTTTTTAGGGATAATTGCCGCGTTAATCGCCTTAAGCGTTATGGTTTTTGTACACGAATTTTTCCATCTAATTGTAGCAAAATGGGCTTCGATGCATGCGCCTGTTTTTTCTATCGGACTCGGTCCAAAGTTATTTTCTTTTTTTACATGGGGAGAAACCGAATTTAGAATTTCCGCGATACCCTTTGGAGGCTACGTTGAAATAAAGGGAATGGATCCGGAAGAAATGAAAGGCGAAGAGGATGAGTTTTATTCTAAAAATGTATTCTTAAAAACCGCGGTTGTCTTTGCCGGACCTTTTTCCAATTTTGCTCTTGGATTTGTAATCCTTTTATTTGTTTTGCTCTTTCAAGGTGTAACTGTAACACCCGCGACGATAATAAAAGAAGCGAATACAGCCAGTAACCTTTTACCGAAAGATGAAATATTGGAAATAGACGGTAGAAAAGTTTCCAACTGGTATGAAATAACAGAAAAAATAGGAAAGGGATCGAAAATCCTGCTAACTCGTGATAACAAAGAAGAGGAAATAGTAGTCGACTCTCTTATTTCTGATTCACTAATTCCTTTTTTACCTCCTATTGTAGGTAGCGTAATCAAAGATTTACCTGCCGATAAAGCAGGGATGAAAAAGGATGATCGAATAATTAAAATCGAAGAAAAAACTATAAAAAGCTGGGAAGATATAACAAATCAAATCCATCCCGCGGCGGAAGAAACTCTTAATATTATTTACTTATCTGATGGGGATACAATTAAAACCAGTATGGTACCTGACAAACAAAAGACCATAGAAGGAGATTCACTGATAAGCATAGGAATGATTGGAATAGAAGCTCCTACAACAAAAATGAGGATAGGGACCTTACAGGCATTTTCGTTTGCGTGGCAGCAGAGTTGTAATATCGCTTTACTTATTTATCGTCAATTTAACTGGTTGTTTCAGAGAAAATTTTCTCCACGAGAAGTGTCAGGACCTGTTGGTATAGTTATGTTTACCAAAAAATCGCTGGACCAGGGGTTTACAAAATTTTTAATGTTTATCGCACTTATAACAATTAATCTTGCTATGGTAAATTTGATACCAATACCTCCTTTAGATGGATTTCACATTATAATGTCACTAGCTACTTTTAATTCAAGAAGACCTCCTTCAAAAACATTGTTAAAAATCGTTCAAACAGTTGGCACTGTAATCCTGCTTTCTCTTATGGCTTTGATTATATTAAACGATGTATTAAAAGCAATTCAGGGGAAATT
>CAYWUC010000086.1:0-15874 GCA_964461395.1 uncultured bacterium | reverse complement strand
AAAAGCAAGAAGAGCTCTTTTTTCCAGAAAATTCTTTTTATTTTCCAAGTTAGACAAACGCCTGTATGCACCCCAATAATCCCCGATTTCAGCCTCTATTTTACTTAAAAGGATCTCCTTTGTTTCTCCCTCTATCTCCTTTATTTCTTGAAATGCTTTCTCAAATTCTTCCAATTTCAGGTATAAAAGAACTCTTTCTTCAAGCAAATCCGCCATCTTTAACCTATCAAGCAGAACTTGTCTTCTAACCTCTTTAATTTCTTTTATACTAACTTTAACTTTTTTTCCTCTAAACCATAAAAGAACTTTTTCCTTGTTATTCGGATGTTTAATCTTGTTTAAATATAAATCTGCTTTTTCCATGTCCCGCGCGACAAAGTAAAGATACGCTCCCTCTCGGACTATTTCTTCGTTATCTGAATATTTCTCCAGTAATTGACTATAAAAGGGAACTTGCTCTTTTATCTTTAAATTTTTTATATACGATATCGCAGCATCCCAATCAGATAATCCGAGACTAATTCTTACAAGCAGAGAAATCATTTCTTCATCATCGGGAGAAATAAAGTCCTTAAGTCTTTCGGCAACCTCGGGAAATTCGTCGAGCAAAACTTCCATTTCCTCCTTGCTTTTTTCCTTATCTCCCACCTGGTATCTTATCTCCGCAAGAGTGACTCTGATAGGTAAAGGAATTGTTCCTTTAAACAAATTCTTGGTTTGAGTCAATAAATATTGCCCTTTTTCCTTAGACCCATCGAAAAAGTCATTTACTATGGCAAGAAATGGTGAATTACGTTCTTCATTCGCGTAAATTTTCAATAATTTTCCTGCTAAATCTTCTGTTAAATCTACCTTTGGTAACGCAGTATTTATTTCTTTAAGAGCGATATCTCTTTTATCCTCATTTTCCCAATAGGTTTTAATAAAATATTCTAAAGCCTTATCTACATGCCCTAAATCTTTCTCGATGCCCGCTCTTAAGAAAACTATACTCTTTTCAACATCAGGATCTTCAAAATTTTCCATTGCGGCTACAGCAGAACTTTTAAGTTTAGGATCGAACCTGATCCCTTTTTCTATTTCTTCTACACCGGATAAGTCTCCCTTTAACAGTTTTACTCTGCCGTAAAATATCCTTAATGCCGCGTGAATCGGAGCAAGTTCAATGAGTTTTTTGCTTTCCTCAAGCATAGCATCGACCATTGCAGGTTTTTTAGCAAGGGTTTCCTCCAAACAACGAACTGCTTTACCAATATTTCCCGCTTCCTTATACAATCTGTAAAGAGTCATAAGCGTCTCATAATCGGTATCCTTTTCGGATTTAATTTCTTCTAATACCTCTATCGCTTTTTCCGAAAGAGACGCGTCTAAGCCAATCGCTCTTCTAATCAGAGCAGCTGCTTTTGATAATTTCCCGATTTTTGCGTTTGCTTTAGCCAGAGATAGCATTAAGTCGGGCTGATTTTCTAAATCTAAAGAATCTAATACCTGGGAACCCCATTTAATGGCTTCTTCATAATAATCATTTTGAATGAAAATCTTTGTCAATACTCTGGAAATTGCTTCGTTATCCTTTCGCTTTTTGACTTCATTTATCAAAAACGTAGTTATTTCTCCTACATAATCTTTAAATTCTCGGGCCGCGTTTTCAATTTCTTTGCAACCTTTTTTAAACTCACCTTTATGAAAGTATAAAGAAGCGATCATTTTTCTAATCCTGGGTTCATCTTTATAACCCTGTAGATACGTAACGATAAATTTAAACCTCTCAGGGTCTTCGTCGATAGCTTCTTTAAAACTAATCTCAGCTTTATCGTACTCCTCCGACAAACGATACAATTCAGCCAGTGCAAATGGATACGTAAAAGGAGGAAACTCCTGTCTATCCAGATTTTTATAAAAAGCCAGAAATTGCTCCGTGTATTCGAGCTTAGTTTTTACTCTTTTATCGAACTCAGTAAGCATAACAGGGATATAATCTGCCGACTCGGAAATTATTAGATTGACTTTTTCAGCGATTTCTTCGGGTTTATCGGGTATTTGCAGCATTAAAGAAACGATTTCTCCCTCTGTACTCACAGGATTCTCTTTTTGGAATTTTTGAAGCTCTACTTTTATTTGTTCTGTTTTGTCCGAATCCAGAGACATTTCCTTGTATATTTGAAGTGCTGCTTCCGTATCTCCTTCTCTCGATAGCAATCTTGCTTTCAAAATTAAAGCTTTCGAAGGCAACTCTTTGCCTTCGAATATCTGGTTTAAATTCTCAAGAATTATACTTGAAGTAGAAGGAGACCGCTCAAAGGTTTTTTCCAAAAGGGAAACAACTTCCCCTTTCCAATCTAGAATACTATAAATTTTTGCAATATTAAGCTGATTGTCTATTTCAGCGGGGACTTTATCTTCCAATTCCTTAACCCTGTTGCCTATTTCTTCATCGGCTACAATTGAAACAGCAGAAAGAAATTCTTTTACCGCTTCAGCGTATCTTTCCTTCTTTACATATGCCCCAGCCAACTGTTTGTGAATGATTGGGTTTTCAGTATCTTTTTTCACCATTTGTTGGTATTTTTTGATTGCATCATCTACCTCAAAGTCGTCGATTAGATCCAGCGCCTTGTCTTCTTTTCCCGATTCAATTAATAATTCACTCAAATAATCGATTGTTTCTTTAGTTTCTTTCCCATAAGGAGAAAGAATTTGAACGACCTCTTCCTGAAATTTGGGCTCCGCGTTTACAGCTTCACGTAATTTTGAAACCCCTTCTGAATAGTGTTTATCTTTCAGTAGATATTCTCCCAATCCTAATTTTAGATAAGCGTCTCCGTAATTCTCTCTCTCCGCTCTTCTTAATTCAAGCGTTATGCTATCTCTATCCTTGGGTTTCTTCTCCAATATTATTTTGAATAGTCTCAATGTTTCTTTGCTATTTCTGCCTTCATTCATTAGCGCATATAAATATAAGTGTGTGAAATCTCTAGGGCTAAAATCTTCTTTATTAGTAAGGATATTTTTAACAACCTGTTCTTCCCTTTTAATAAAAGTTTGCTTACTCTCTTCGCTAATCTCTCTGAAAAGATCGTATACTCCTTCGAAATCTCCTTTTGTAGCCCATTTTTCCATAAGGTATTCGGCGAGTCGATCCGGCTTCCCTCTACCATAAAATAAATCTTCTACTTCTCCGATTACCTTTTTTTGAGCTTGAGCAGAAAGAGTGGCACCTTTCTCCGCCCAAATTATAACTTCGTTTAACTTATCGACGGAATGATAAGTGTGCATGATTTCAAGAATAAGAGGAAGATCAGAATTTTGATTCCTTAAAGCACTCTGTAAAATTTGAACAGCTTTAAGATAATCTCCTTTTGAAGTTACCCTTCGGGCTTTATCAATTAGATTTGATTGATCTCCAAAACTAAACATAGGTAAATTAGAATATAATAAAAACGAAATCTAAGTCAAGAGTCGCTTTTCTCAAAAAGGAACCACAGATTACACAAGATTATCTCGAGATTTTTATTGTTTTCTTACTGATTTACAAATTTACTGATTTACAGATTCACTAATTGCTGATTCGAAGAATCTATGCATTCAGCTTTCAGCAACACAAGTACAGTTCTTCCCTTCTTTTTTCGCGAGGTAAAGAGCTCTATCCGCAGCCGCTATAAGATCTCGTTTATTATGCGCGTGTTTCAACAACTCGGAAACCCCGATTGAAATCGTAACATTAAATTTGAGATCATCCTGAGAAATAAACTCTTTACTTTCTACAGAATTACGCAAGTTTTCTGCAAGTTTATAACCTTCTAAAGACCCAGTTTTTGGCAAAATAATGGCAAATTCTTCTCCTCCATATCTCGCCAGTATATCAGAGGATCTAATTCTATCTTTCATTAAACCACCAACACTCTTTAAAATCATATCTCCGTTCTGATGTCCAAACTGATCGTTTATCATCTTAAAATTATCTAAATCTATCATAAGTAAGGTGATCGGTTCTTCACTACGCTCAGCTTCCGCAATTTTATTATCTAATATTTCCTGAAAAAAGCGGTGATTGTATGCCTCAGTTAAACCATCTCTCATGGCTTTTTCTTCTTCAAGATGATATAAAAATGCTTTTTCTACAGAGGAGGCAGCTATATCGGCCATAAGATTTAAAATCATCAAATCCTGGTTCCGGTCAAAACAGTCCTTATTTTTTGAAAGCAGCAGAATTCCTCCTTTTACGTCGCCTCTAAAAGGTGAAAACAATAAAGATTTCGCTTCAAAATTTCTTTCTTCCGGAAATAAAATAGGCCTTTTTGTCTCCGCGGAAAGATCTGCTTTACAAAGGGAAATATTTTTTTCGAGAGCTGCCGCGGCGATGCTGTGCCTTAAACTCTGGTAATATCTCCTATCGTCTTCTTCTGTTATATAATACTCCTTCCCTTCTTTCAGTAGAAAAATCGCCCAAACATCCTGGAAACTACTTTTGATAGCCTCGAATATACTCTTTCTTACTTCTTCTAACTTAATTTCTCCAGCCACTCTCTCTGTAAGAGTTAAGAGTGAACGCAACCTAAAAACTTCAAGCATTGAAGCGTTCATATGCCTGTAAAAGGAAAATAACGTTGACAAACCTTTAGCAACACTTGATAACATCTCCTTATCTCTTTCGCTAAAAGGCTCCTTTTGCTTTCTGTCTATAACAATAATTCCTATAACTTCATCCAGGAACTCAATCGAACCAGCCATAAAGCATTGTATATGTTCTTCATTTTTATAATAACCTAAATGACTCGATGAATGAATAAAATCGTTATTCACCAAAATACCGGAATTGTTTAGAAACCAGGATAATGGACCTGTGCCGATTGAAACTTTCTTCTTTATCTCTCCACCGCTTTCGGCGATGTGAACCTGCATACTATCTGTTTGATCCTTTTTTATTAAAAGCACAACACTAAAAGGATCAAACATCCTCACTAAAATATCTAAATTCGCGGACAAAGAGTCATCAAACTTAGCTGGTATAGTAACAGGTATTTCTTGTTCAGGAAGGATTCTAACATTGTTGTTCACTTGCTCTGGATTAGATCGCGTAGCTGGCCTAAAAATGTTTTTGCTGATTAATTTAGGTTTCATAAAATATAAAAAAATCACAACACCATAAAAAAACAAATACGATATTAGAGGTTGGGTGTGAAACAGCGACAGCAAAGGCAAAATCAGCCACCAGGGTTTAAGCTGTAAACCTCTTTTATTTAATATAAAAAGAACAGGAATATATGCTATAAACAGAGGAGACGACATACCTCCCGCCAGTTGCAGGGCAAAAGCAATACCCGTCAAAGCAAAATAATAAGATATATCTTTATTGTCTATTATTATAAAATATAAAACAGAAAGCGCCAAAGCCGCAATCCAAATGGGTAAATCCAAAGGGAAGATAAGAAGTAATAAATATCCCAAGAAAAATAAACCCGCGAACAACTTATGTAAATTCATCTAAAATAATACTTTTATATTTCAATCTTGTCAAGTACAAAGAAAAAAGAAGATCTTTGTCGAATTTGAAAATTTTATAGAGAATTTCTTCAACTACCCTCTTGACATAACATTAATTTTGACAAATAATAAAAAGTACATTACCATGAAAAAGAACGAAAAACTCCAAAAGGAATTTGACTGGGATAAAATCAAAAAAATTCTCAGGGAAACTATTAACGAATCCGCTTTTAAAGCCTGGTTCGCTAATATGGAGTTAGAAGAAATAAGTGAAAACGACGTCTATTTTAACATTCCCAATACTTTTACCCAACATTGGATAACAGAACATTTCATCAATGACCTCAACTCATCCATTAAAGAGGTTACAGGTCAATTATATAATATACATTTTCTGGTTAATAAAAAATTAGACAAGGTTCATATTAAGGAAGAAGCTAAAAGAGAAGTAAAAAATATCAATCAACAACCTTTACTATACGATAAATACACATTCGACAATTTCGTTGTAGGAGATAATAGTAAATTTGCTTATGCGGCAGCTATGGCAGTATCCAACGCTCCGGGAAGAGAATACAATCCTCTCTTTATATATGGAGGAGTAGGGTTGGGTAAAACACATTTATTACAAGCAACCGGCAATAGAGTTTATTCTCAATATCCTAACTTACGTATACTTTACACTCAAACCGAAGAATTTCTTAATGAGATGATAAAGTCTATTCAAGAATATTCGACCGTGCAGTTCAAACAAAAATACAGGGAAATAGACTTGCTTTTAATCGACGATATCCATTTTTTATCCGGAAAAGAAAGATTACAGGAGGAATTTTTTCACACTTTTAACGCGCTCTTTGAGGCAAAAAAACAAATAGTGATAACTTCCGACAGGCCCCCAAAAGAAATAACCGGTCTCGAAGAAAGAGTAATTTCGAGATTTCATTGGGGATTAATGGTAGATCTACAACCACCGGATTTTGAAACGAGGTTGGCTATTCTACGTTCAAAAATCCAAAGCGATAATATTCAAATTAGCGATAGTGTTATCAACTATATAGCATCTAACATTAAGTCAAATATTAGAGAATTAGAAGGTTGTTTAATAAAATTATTGGCACACGCTTCTATTTATAAAACAGATATCACTGTGGAAGTTGCCACGAAAGTTTTGAATGATTTTATAAAAGAAAAAGAAAAACGAATTACACAGGAAAGAATTATTAGAACAGTATCGGATTTTTATAACATAGATATAGAAGAAATCAAAGGAGATAAAAGATCGAAAAGTGTAGTAGAAGCTCGCCAGATAGCTATTTATCTCGCGCGAAACTTAACAAATCTTTCTTTAAAAGAAATAGGTAATGGTTTCGGGAAAAGAGATCATTCCACTATTCTACATTCTTTCAACAAAATAGAAAGTTTAATAAGGAAAAACAAGAGGATAAAAGGCGAGATTTCCACAATCACAAACAATTTAGCAGATGAATGATACAATGACACTACTTAATCAACAACTTATCCACACAACAAATGGAAAACAATTAAATAAAAACATAACAATAAAAAAGGCAGCAGAGTTATCCACTTATCCACAATGTATACAACAACTACAAAATTAATATATTATTATAAGTAATAGAAAAAGAAAAGGAGGAAAAATGTTATTCTCGATAAATGCTGAAGAATTCGTTAGAGAATTTAAACCTATTATCCAAATTGTCCCGGTTCATACAACCTTTCCAATATTATCTAATGTACGGATAAAAATTGAAAAAGAAAAACTTAATATTTTTGCCACTGATCTTGATACATCTTTAATCTACAATACTGACTCTTGTAAAATAGAAAAAACGGGAACAATTATAGTACCCGCAAAAACTTTATTTTCTATAATGGGCGAAATAAAAGGAGAAACAACTTTCCATAAAGAAGAAAATAGGGTTAAAATCGAATACAATAAAGGTTATTTTTATTTGCCTTTGATGGAAGAGGAAGATTTTCCTTCGGAGCCTGTAATTACAGAAGAAGAAACCTATGAGGTTGATAAAAATGCTTTTGAAGAAGTTATAGATAAACTTGTTTTTATAATTCCTGAAGATTCATCTAAAAGAAAAATGAGCGGTATGTTGTGGGAGTATGAAAACAAAAACTTAAGATTGGTAACAACAGATAGTTTTAGTCTCGGGTATAAAGATATAAAAATAAATCTTGGTGAAAATCCTTTTAAAGTGGTTGTTCCTCCGAAAGTCTTAAGACAGCTTTCTACTTTTAATGCAAAGAATATAAAAATAGGGGTCGATGAAAGTAGAATATATTTTTTTGGGGATAATTTTATACTTGTTTCCAATTTAATAAAGGTTGATTTTCCCGACTATAGGACGGTAATATCAGAAAAAACCGATAACATTCTTACATTAAAAAGAGAATTATTTCTTTCTTCTCTTAAAAGAGTTTCTGTTTTTTCTAATGATAGACCTAAAACTGTTAATTTGAATTTAGGCGAAATTTTAAATATTGAGGTTTTTTCGGAAATAGGAGAAAGTAAAGAAGAAATAGATGGACAGTATAAAGGTGAGAAGATTAATATTGCTCTTTCTTCTAATTACCTCATTGACTTTTTAAGGAAAATTAAATCTTCTCAAGTTATTTTAAGTTTCGAAGCAAAAAATAAACCTGTTACTATAGAAGGAGAAAAACAAGAGATTTTTTACCTCTTAATGCCTATAACAATAGAATAAATTAGTGAGTTAAAAAAGATTTCTTTAAATTATACAACTTTTTTAATTTTGTTTGCCTTTAGGCATTTTGAACAAACGTATACTTTTTTAATCTGATTATTAATTTCTGTTTTTATTTTGTGTAAATTTGGTTTTTGTGTCCTTTTAGTTTTCCTCTTTGAATGACTAACCAAATTACCAAAAGTTGTTGTTTTACCACAAACAAAACATCTCTTCCCCATTATAACTCCTTTTTTCCTGGTATAATAAATGTAAAATCCATTTTGTCAATACCATATACTAAAATGGTCAATCCTATTTTCGTGTAAATGACTATGATCTTTACGGTCTTGACTTTTTAAAAAATTACTCTATACTAAATATAATGATAACAAAGGAGGCGGTATGAACAAAATACTTTTTGCAATGTTAGCTCTAGTTTTTTTAATTGCCGGTTGTGCTTCCAGAGGAGAAACTAAAGTAGGCGATATAACGATACCAGATTGGTATCTTAATACTACTCAAGATGATAATTATATATTGGGAAAAGCGACTGCTACTTCACAAGATCTACAGCTTTCTATAGATAAAGCAAAGCAGCAAGCAAGACTCGATATAGCAGAGAACCTTGAATCTCATATTATGGCGTTAATAAAGAAATTTGAAGAGGAAGTAGGAGGAGCCGAAGAAGGAGAGTTTTTGGAACAGTTCACTCAAGTTTCTAAAAATGTTGTGGATCAAACTCTTGTAGGATCAAGAGAACGCGACAAGACCATTAAACCAGAAGGAAAAGGATTTCGGGCGTTTATGTTGATGGAATTGCCGATTGGTAAAGCAAGAGAAGAGCTTTTAAAACAGTTATATTCGGATGAAAATCACCAGCTATACACCCGTTTTAGATCGTCTCAATCTTTCCAGGAATTAAAAGAAGAAATTGAGAGTTTAAGGGAATATAAAAAAGGGGAAAAAGAAGACTTCAAGAGTTTCGAGTAAGGTATTGTTATTGCATAGGTAAAAATATTTTTACCTCCTTATTATTTTAAGTTTTAATGGTTTAGTTGAGCTCTGCAGTATTTAAATACTGCAGAGCTTTTTTTGGTAATAAACCCTAAAAGCCTTGCGAAAATCGAAAATTGTAGTAAATTATATACAGGATGATTTTTAAAGTAAAAAAGAGTAAAAATTATCGTCCATTAGTAACAGTAATAATCTTTATGTTCCTTTTAATCCCCACACACTTTTTATCTTCAGAACCTCAGATAAGGTGGCATAAAGAATACGAAGAGCTACGTCATCAGGCTTTGTTGTATGCTCGTTCGAGTGGAGTTAGAGGGGATAGCGAAACGATAAAAATGGCTTATGATTATTCTGTTCGTTTTTGGATGAGATGGCCTGTGGTTGTTCGTTGGATTCAAGCTGAAAGTTCCTTTATTCCTAGCGCTACGAGTAAAGTAAATGCTAAAGGACTTACTCAGGTGATGACAAGCACTGCTTCTTATATAGGTGAAGTCCTGTTGTATTCAGGGTCTGTTGGCTTAACGATAGAAGAAGAAGAAAAATTGAGTGAAATGGATTATAATTTATATAAAGTTGAAGATAATCTTCTTCTTGGTTTTTCTTATCTTAAGTTTTTATCTATGTTTTCAAGTAATCCGGAGGAAGCTTTGGCAAGGTACCTCGCTGGGAAAAAATGGGTTGATTTTATCGATTCAAGATACGTAAGATCGATTTCCGACGGGAAACCGATTACCCTCGATGCGGCATTATAAATGTTAGTAGAATCCCACATCACCTAAAACTTTTTTACCACAGAGTACACAGAGAAAAAACTAAACACACAGAGAATAAAAAAGAAAAAATTTTTTATGTTGTTTAAAAACCAACCCGCAACACCAAATTAACCTCACACAAAGACACAAAGGGTACAAAGTATATTTTTTTGTTTTCTAGCTAACAGCGAAAGGCCAAAGACAAAGAGCTTAGCTCAATGAAAAAACACACAAATAGCACAAACCCTTTTTACATAAAAAAACAAAAACCCCCCTTGACAAAGTAAAAATTTTTATTATTATACTTTATAAAAAAAAGTACTTTGCAAATAGAAGAAGAGAGAGATGGGTCGGTGAGTGGTTAAATGTGAAAGATTTTATGTTAAAAAGCTGAAAAAGGAGGTGCTATAATGTTGCTTTTGTCTTTGTTTGTTTTTGGTTTCAATGATTACTATCAAAATGATGTGGGTGGTTATTCTCTTGGTGTAGGTGGGGCTCCCATAGGGCTAAATAATAGTGTGGAGTGCGGGTTGTATAATCCTGCTGCCTTTGCGAGTACCGAGAAACTCAAATTCTTTACTGGTTATAAGCTGACGAGAGGGGAAACTGTTTCTGTGGCTTTTCCGGATGATACTTCTCGAACAGATTATGCTTTCCCTGACTATTTAGGTGTTGCCCTTCCTTTCGGCAAGGATTTTTTCTTAGGACTATCTTTATCTGTGCCTTATAGGTCTGCGCGTAAAATCCCTATATTATTTACGATTGTCGATACTTCTGAGCAGGGATATCAGGAAGTTCCGGGGGAATATACTCAATCGGAAAGATTTTATTTCTTAAATCCGACAGTGGGAAAAGCAATAAATGACAGATTTTCAGTTGGGTTGAATATGGGTGTGTTCTGGAAACACTCGAGTTCGGTTGATGATTTTGATGATACTGCTGTGTTTGAAGATGTGAGTTTTTCTATGGACAAATACGGTGTCGAACCCTGTCTGGGTTTACAATATAAGGCAAACGATATTCTTTCTTTTGGTTTTCTTATTAAGAAAGGTTTTGGAGAGGCTTATAAAGAAAATAATGGCGGTACGGTATCTTCTGTTGAGTCCGATGAAAGTTTACCTCTTGTGTTAGGATTTGGGACTGGCATAAAGTTAAAAGACAAAGTATATCTTAATTTGTCAGGGGAATATATGCACTGGACATTAGCTGAAGGAGTTTGGGAATCAGATAATTATAGAAATATAATCAGATTTCATTTTGGCGCTCAATACAAAGTTAATGATTTTCTGTCTTTGAGTACAGGTTTTTATACCGAGCCTTCTCCGATGAAAATTGGCCCTGCTTTTGACCCGGGCAGTTGGGATCAGATGTTTCTTACCGGAGGATTGGGTCTTGATTTTGGAAGAGTTGCACTGAATCTTTCTGCAGCAAGCAGCGCCTTGATAAAAAAAGATCCTGCTCTTAGAGAGGAGAATCATTTGAATGTCTCTTTGTGTTATAGATAGAGAAATTTAACTTCCTTTCCTTAGTGTTCGTTTCTTCATTAAAGCCCACATTCCCCCGTGGGCTTTAATATTATCAAGTTTTCTTGGGCAAAACTTAAGTATTAAAGCATCTTAATCATAATTTCCATCGCTGCTCCGGATATCAGAGGAAGAGTAAAGTTGTCGTCTATACCGAAAGGAAAAAACTCGACGAGAGAAGCAACAAGTGACCCAACAACGAGCACAATAAGCGAGGGTTGAGGTAAAAGAAAGGATACGCATAAACATATAATAAGGCAGGCAAGACTTCCTTCTATTGTCTTTTCCGTGTCGAGTCGATTTTTGCCCCACCTAACACCGATTATATGTGCAGCGGTATCTCCTAAAGCAAGAAAAAGTAATACCGCGATTGCTATCCATTTATCGAAAAAATATACCGAGAGAAAAGCCGCAACAACATAATGAGTGGCGGCTGTTAATGTGTTTTTTTCTCTCGGCCAGATTAATTTACCGAAGAAATGATCGAAACAAGAACCTATTATTTTAATCTCGAGCCGCAGGAAATCGATGAGTAAAAATAAGATTCCCAGCACGCATAGACCTATTACCATTGGAAACCTGGGTAAGAAAAGATAAGAAATGGGAACCACAATAGTTGAAACATGGAGCAATTTTCTGATCATAACATACTTGTTTAAAGTTTTCATATTGGTAGAAATTAATCTCAATCATATTAATGTCAAGTTTTAAGTTGTCTCAATATTTTTTTCTAAAATTAGATTTTTTTATAAAAAATCTTAGAATCGCCCCTTGACTTATGCGAGGCGTTTTTTATTATAAGATAACATATAAAAAATGCAAAAATTGAGGTCTTTTACACTAACAGTTGACGCTATAAGGTTTTTTCGGTATTCGAAAAAAGTGAATGTTTCGTATCTCTTATAAAAGAATGAATGATTTTTTAGTTTTAAAGGAGGGGAAAATTAATGGAATGGCTTATTAGAAAAAGATCTGGCAAAGTTGTTCCGTACGATAAAAAGAAGATAAGCGTTGCTATTTCTAAAGCTCTGAAAGCGATAGGAGCTAAAGAAGATCCTAATTCTATAACAAATCAAGTTGAGACTTCACTGTATATGAATTTCTTAAGGGCTGGTAATGTTCCTACGGTAGAGGAAATTCAAAACTATGTAGAAGAAACTCTTATGCTCCGAAAGTTGCCGGATGTGGCAAGAGCTTATATTCTTTATCGAGAAAAGAGAAACGAAGCGCGTAAAGTTGAAGATGTATTCAGGGATGTTGAAGGGATTATGGGTAAGTATTTAAAGAAAGAGGACTGGAGAGTGCAGGAAAATTCAAACATGAATTATTCTCTTCAGGGTTTAAACTTCTATGTTTCTTCGTCTGTGACCGCAAGGTATTGGCTTGGTAAAATTTATAGTCCAAGAATTAGAGAGGCGCACAGTAGCGGAGATTTTCACATACATGACCTTGGTATTCTTGGTCCCTATTGTGTGGGTTGGGATCTAATGGATCTTTTAAAAGAAGGATTTAGAGGAATGAGCGGTAAGGTCGAATCTTCGCCCGCAAAACATTTAAGAAGCGCATTGGGGCAGGTCGTTAATTTTATTTATACCCTTCAAGGTGAAGCTGCAGGTGCGCAAGCTTTTTCTAATTTTGATACGTTCCTTGCTCCATTTGTGCGTTTTGATAATCTGGATTACAAAGGTACAAAACAAGCTTTACAGGAATTTTTGTTTAATATAAATGTTCCAACCAGAGTAGGGTTTCAGACGCCTTTTTCGAACATTACTCTGGATCTTAAAGTTCCTAATAGTTTTAGAGATACCAGAGTGATAATTGGCGGCAGGGAAAAAGACGCCACTTACGGAGATTTTCAGAAAGAGATGAATGTTATAAATAGCGCTTTTGCTGAATTGATGATGGAGGGTGACGCTAAGGGTAGAATTTTTACTTTCCCTATTCCTACATATAATATAACAAAAGATTTTGAGTGGGATAACGAAGAACTTCAACCTATATGGGAGATGACCGGCAAATATGGCATTCCCTACTTTAGCAATTTTGTTTCGTCTGATATGGATCCTGAAGATGCGAGAAGTATGTGTTGCAGGCTCAGATTGGATAAAAGAGAATTGAGAAAAAGAGGAGGTGGACTTTTTGGTTCTAATCCTCTTACCGGGAGTATAGGAGTTGTGACTATCAATATCCCGCGGCTCGCTCATCTTGCGAACGATGAGGAAGATTTTTTTGGTCGACTTTCAAATATTATGGAGACGGCGAGAGAATCTTTAGAATTAAAGAGAAAAATTGTTGAAGATTTTACGGAAGAGGGTTTATATCCTTACACAAGATATTATTTAAGACAGATAAAAGAAGCTACAGGTTTTTATTGGGCAAATCATTTTTCTACTATAGGCTTGATAGGGATGAATGAAGCGTGTGTTAATATGTTTGGAAAAGGGTTGATGACAGAACAAGGAAGAGATTGGGCTGTAAAGGTTTTAGAATTTATGACAGACAAGATTGCTGAAATTCAGGAAGAAACAGGAAATTTATATAATCTTGAAGCATCCCCTGCGGAAAGCGCTTCTTATCGTTTGGCAAGAGCAGATAAGGAAAAGTTTCCGGATATTTACACAAAAGGCACAGTTTACCCTTATTACACAAATTCCGTACATCCACCTGTGGATGAAGTAGATGATATCTTTGGGGTACTTGAACACCAGGATCCCCTGCAGGCGTTATTTACCGGAGGGACAGTTGTCCATATTTTCCTGGGAGAAGCTATTGAAAGTTGGGAAACAGTGAGAGATCTTACTAGAAAAATAGTGAACAGGTTTACTTTGCCATATTTCAGCTTTACACCTACTTTTTCTATTTGCCCGGTCCATGGATATATTTCAGGGGAACATTTCTTCTGCCCATATCCACATACAGAAGAAGAATTAGAAGAGTTCGGACAAGTCTTAGAGCTTGATAGAGTCGTACTAAAAAGAATGAAAGAGGGCGCATATAAAAGAATCGAGAATGAAAAATCGGAAAAAGGAAAAATGGAAGTTTTTTTAAATAAGACAAAATAGAAGCAAGGAGATATCTTGGTAGAAAATATAGAAGAAAAAAGTTTGGAAAGAGAAAAAGTTTACGCGGTAAGAGCCGATGTTTATTCCCGAGTTGTTGGTTACTACAGACCGGTTCAAGACTGGAATGAAGGCAAAAGAGAAGAATTCAAGGAAAGGAAGTATTTAAAAACAGAAGAATAAAATAATTGATCAAATCTTTTTTAGGTACCAGTATAATAGAATATCCTGGAAAAATTGCGTCGGTAGTTTTTATTGGTGGGTGCAATTTACGATGTCCTTTTTGCCATAATTTAGACCTTGTTTTGCCGGAACTTATAGAAAGAATTCCCGATATCCCAGCCGAACAAGTGATTGAGGACTTAAAAAAAAGAAAAGGTTTTATAGATGGGGTTTCTATCACGGGAGGAGAACCTCTTTTGTCTCCCGTGATGCCGGCTTTTATTAAGAGAATAAAGGAAGAGGTAGGTCTTGATATAAAAATTGATACCAATGGGACTTTGCCGGATAAATTAAGAGCGGTTCTTTCTGATGTAGATTATATCTCTATGGATATAAAAACTTCACCGATAAAATATCCTTTAGCGACCGGCAAGAAAGCAAAGTTTGAAGATATAGAAGATAGTATTGAAATAATAAAAGGGACAAAAGAGTATGAGTTTAGGACTACGATGGTTCCCGGAATTGTAGAGAAAGAAGATATAAAAAAAATATGTAAAAAAATCAAAAAAGTCAAAAGGTATGTTCTTCAGGGTTTTAGAAACGCAAAAACCCTTTCTCCTGAGTTTTCAGAAATAACCCCATATTCCAAGGAATATTTGATGGAAGCTTCAGAGCTCTTAAATGATTGTGCGGAATTAGTTAAAGTTCGCGAATAAAGAGTTGAACAAGCCCACTAAGTTTGTTTTTCTATTTTTTCTTTATACCTAAGATTTCAGGCAAAAGTTTACCACTTTTATATATTTGTTTATCGACAAAAAAGAAGACTGCAAAATAAACAATCATGCTTCCCATGCCTAAAATAAAACCGGCAAGGTCTGTTTGCCAGATTTTTTTGCCGATGAGGACTCCACTTATCAGAACGAAAAGAGGAAGTAGAAAATTCACAATAATCGCTATATAGAAGCTTCGATTTTTTGTGCCAATTCGTACAATGTCTCCCGTTTTTGCCCCCTGGCTATTTATGCAGACTATTTCTCTTTCTTTTTTGTCGATACGGCAAAATTTGGAGAATTCACAGGAGTCACAGCCTTCGGGTAATTCTATAAGAACTGTCGCTTGATTTTTATTTGTTTTGATAACCTTACCTATTTCTTCCATAA
>CAYWUC010000085.1:0-6947 GCA_964461395.1 uncultured bacterium | reverse complement strand
AGGTTACATTTACAAATGCCTTAAGCCTGGGTTCGTCTCTAAGAGTTACACGTACTTCTGTGAAATCCATTAGTCCTCCTTTGGTTTTAACAAGTTGAAGTACTTTTCTCGGGAGATGCTTTTGCAGTTTATTAATGCGTAATTATCTGTTTTTATGTCTCCCCATCTATAGTTGTATACTTCTGATCCAAACACTGCAAATATAGCAGGACCAGAACCACTTAATAAAATATTTATTGGTTTTAAATTCCTTAACTTTTTCATAATATTTTTTACTTGAGGGTATTTTTTTAAAACTAAATCGCAAAAGGAATTCTCCAATTCGCAAAAGATTTCCCTTTTTCCCTCTTGCATTCCATGTAGTATAAAGCTTAAGTCCGTGTTTGTCAAGGTTTGTTTTTCTTCTTTTTCCCACCAATTATACGCGTCTTTAGTCGAGATTGAAAATGAAGGCAATGCGAGAAGAATAGGAAACGTTGGTATATCTTTTGCCCATTGTATTTTTTCTCCTCTTCCTTTTACTAGTGCGGTCCCGCCTTTTAAGAAAAACGGTACATCCGATCCGAGTTTCTTTGCGCATTCGGTTAATTCTTGGGTATTTTTAGGATGTTTCAGTAAACTGTTTAAAGTTAAAAGAGTTACGGCCGCGTTTGAGCTTCCGCCTCCAAGTCCCGCTCCGATTGGTATATTTTTTTTTACTTTTATTTTTATCCCTAATTTTTCATTACTCTTTTCTTTAAACATATTTGCTGCTTTATATATTAAGTTAGTCGGTCCGACGGGTAAATTAGGATTGTCGGAGGAAATTTCTATTTTGTTCCCGCCTAGTTTAAAGTATAGTAAATCTTTTAATGATATTGTTTGGAAAATAGATTCGATTGAGTGAAAACCATCCGCTCGCAGTTCTTTTATATATAAACCGAGATTTATCTTGGAGAATGATGGTACTTCAATCCAGTTCATAAGGAATTATTTACCACGAAAGGCACAAAGAACACAAAGGTCTTTTGTTTTTTTAACAACAAATTGAGTAGATTTCGTAAATATATTAAAAAAATCATTTATCAGAATCCTTCTTTGTTTCTTGTTTTAATTTGTCGGATTAATAAATTTATTCTTTCTGTGTCTCCCGGATAAATTTCTTTCCAATTTTTAAGTAGTGCAATCGCTGTTTCGGGCTTGAATCGCATGGTATAGTAGAGAGTTTTTTCTGCAAGTTCTGGTTCTTCACTTATTTTTAAAATGATTTCTTTAATCTTTTCGGATTTGTTAGATATATTGTAAAGTTGAATAAGTCCCGCGTATCCTGAGTGTTTAAATTTTTTATTTTCAAGTAAGTATGTAAATTCTTCTTTTGCTTCTTTGTATTCGTTTGAATTCTCATCTTTTTCTTTGAAAAAGAGCATCTCGGCTCTCAGTAGATGAAGCGATGGGGTATCAATAATTTTAAGAAGTGAATCGCTGAAGTTGGTCGAGTTGGCTTCTTCGCCCAGCAGAGTATATATTCCTTTAAGTTCGTTTACCACTTGAGGTGTTGTTGACACTGCATACCGTGAATTTAGCGAAAGAATAAAAGCCTGTTTAAAGATGTTTTCAAAAATTCTTAATATATCTTTATCGGTTTCCGAGATTTTTTCTTTGGATTTTTTCTTGAATTCCTTCAGTAGTTGAGTTCCGGAATGAAGATAAATTGAAGTATGGTTTACTAAAGGCTTTTGCTGATCTCTTCCGGTATATATTTTGGGGTTTTTGCAATAGCTTGTCTTAAATTCGTAAGTAAGTTTATCTAACATCTTTTTAGAATTTATCATATTATTTCCTTCTTTTCCCACCAGACGGTAGGCAAATCCTTCTAATTCCAAATGCCTGCCAAATACTTTCCGAGTATAGGATTCTACAGGAGAAGAGAAATATATATTTATGGATGGATTAAAATTTTCTTTAATATATTTTTTGACGAATATTGTGTCAGGCATTATGAAATCTTTGAATGTAGGTTTTTTCCCGGTGGAACAAAGAATGATATCTCTTACCAAAATATCCGCGGGTCTTAGCCATTGTCTATCTTCACATCTTATTGGTTGTATATTATCTATTACCCATTGTTCGAAATCAAGATCGGTTTCTCCGTTCCTTTTACTTCTATTATATTTTGTTTCCAGGTTGGTTCCTTTGAAAGGAGAAGCAAAATCTATGGGTATTCCGGATTTTTTTAACTGTATTATATACCAGGAAGTATTCATAAGAGAAAAATTAGAAAGTCGCACACCCTTTTTATTTTTAGCATCGAATTTTCTAAATCCTTTTACTTCCTGAAGGAACCACACAGGGAAAGTATCGTTATCTCCGTATGTGAAAAGTATGGAATTTTCTTCAGGAGTTATGAGTAAGTTATGCGCGTAATCGGAAGCTATCCAGTTCCCTCTTCTGTTAACATGGCTTTGTATGTTTGAAACCAGGGGTATGAATCCTATTAAAAAGGAAAGAGCCATTATGCCGCGACTATAAGAAATATTTATCTTTTTTAATTTTATGTATATCCAGTATAATCCTATCGATACATAAAACATAAAAAGAAAGAATGCGGGAGTCCAGAAATAGTCTCTCTCTCTGACTTCCCGGTCTTGATGGGTGGGGTTGGGGTCAGAGGGCGAGAATTTCAAATTAAGGTAAAAGACTAATCCCAAGCTTACTAATAAATATAGGACAAAAAATAGCCAAAAAGTTTTTCTGTCTTTTTTGAAATGGATAAGCATACCCCAAAGTCCGATAAAAATGTATATATAAGTACCTGCTATAGAGATATATTTTAAAAAGTTATTAGTAGATTCTCTTGGGTAGGGGAAATATTGCCATGAGAAATATTTAAAGAATATTTTTATTTGTTCAAATAACGCAATAATAGGGTGGAGGTGATTCCCGATTTGAGTTTTTCTGGGAAACATCTTCATTGGTCCGTATTGTTCTCTGGATATTACATCCCATAACGCCTTAAAATTGCCCGGGTTTGCTTCGTTTATTGCCGGATTAGCCTGTGCTCTTATCATCAAATAATAATATGTTGTGATTCCTATTATTATGAGTACTGCCGAGAAGATAATTAATTTCGGATTAACAAATATTTTTTTATCTGTCATTATCACAAAAACTAAAATACCCGGAATAAGGAGTAGAGGCATTAGATGAATTCCGAATGATAAAAATATCAGGTAAATAAGAAGCAGAATATAGTTGTCGTCACCCCTCATTTTCCGATTTTCGTTCCAGTGAAGGGTAAGCCACAAACCTATTACAAGTATGAGAATGGAGGTAGAATAGACTTCCGCTTCCACAGAGGTGTCCCATACACTATAAGAAAGTCCGGCTCCGATAACAGATAAGACCGCTATAAGGTGATTGCTTAAGGCCAGTTTTTTTCCTCTATTTTCTCTAAAACGCTGGAAAACGGATAGGATTATGAGGTAAAGAAAACCTCCCGCTAAAGAGGATGAAAGAGCAGAGAAAAAATTTATCCTTTTTGCCACTTCCTTGAAAGGAATAATAATATCGAATATTCTGCCCAGCAAAATGAAAAATGGTGTTCCCGGGGGATGGGGTACTCCTAAAATATGGGAACAGGCTATAAATTCGCCGCAATCCCAGAGTGAAACAGTAGGGGCGATTGTGTATAAATATGCTGCGATTAATACGAAAAATACAGACGAAAAGCCTATTATTTTTCTTTTGTCGTACATTTATTCTCCTTCATTTCGAGTGAAATATAACATTTCGATATAATAAATCAAGTACCCCACCGCCCCTCCAAAATTGAACCACAAAGCACACAAAGAAAACTTTTGCCGTTTAAAGCTCAACCCACCACCCCGATTTTAACCACGAGATTACACAAGATTAACTCAAGGTTTTTTATTTTATTCTAGCTTCTAACTTCCAGCTACTAACTTCTTTACAACCATAAAGAACACTAAGTTTTTATTTTTTAAGCTAATAGCCAAAGGCATAAAATCAAAAGCTATGTTAAATAACAATAATAGAGTGTTACTTGTCTTTTATTTTTTAATTTATCGAAACTTTATCTTGAGAACTAAAGTTTAACGAATCTTTTTTACTTTTTCGGCTTTTGGTCCTTTATCACTTTCGGTAAGTTCAAACTCTACTTCATCACCTTCCGAAAGGGTAACCAAGCCATCAATAAGGGCGGTTGTGTGGACGAATATATCTTTTGATTCATCTTCTTCCATGGTAATAAAACCATATCCTTTTCTGTCACTAAACCATTTTACTTTACCTTCTGCCATACTAAAAGAACCTCCTTTAGTTTTTTGAGTATACTAGAGTATACTATAATGATACATAAATAAACTATAATGATACATAAATAAACAACCGAATAATCATATCTTTTTTTGTTTATTTGTCAACCCTGAAATTTTTATACAGTCCAAAGTCCAATGTCCAGCGTCCAAAGTAAACCCTATACCCATAAATAAAATCGGCTCAGAATCGAGGCTTGGATCCTGAGCCGGTTTTTCCCTTCTCTCTGTTTTTTTTACGACCTAACGATCTAACCATCCAACGCCCGAACTTTTTCATCTCTGTGTCCTCTGTAGTTTGTTTTAAATTGTGTTGACAAAGTTTTATGTATTTATATATTCTAATTATGAAAAGATTGCTTGTGTTGCTATTAACTGGAGATTTGGTTTTCTTAGAAGTAAAAACTTTATTCGATTCTATTTTTTAATCTCAAAACCAATAACATTTTGACGCCTTTAAACCAATCAATCCATATTATTTTTTTTCCGGCTTTTTTTGAACGGGGATTATAATCGATAGGAACTTCCTTTATTTTCTTTCCCGCGAGAAGTATTTTGGCGGTAAGTTCAGCTTCCAACTCAAAGCCATTTGCCGTTATATCGAAGTCCCTGATTAAATCATTGGGAATTAATTTATAGCACGTATAAACGTCAGTAAGATGGCTGCCGAATAAAATATTTGTGACCCAGCTTATCGAAATTCTTCCTATATGTAAAAGCCGATTTTTTCTTGAAGATTTATTTTTATTGAGAAGTCTGGATCCGAAAACCACATCTGTTTCTTTATTCAAAATAGGTTCAAGTAATTTAGGATATTCATCCGGATTATATTCGAGATCAGCGTCCTGAATTATTACATAATCTCCCTTTACTAATGAAAAGCCTTTTTTGATAGCTCGTCCCTTTCCAAGGTTTTTATCGAGACGCAGTATTTTTATATCATAATCGTCCCTTGATTCTCTTTTTACTTCTTGTAATAATTTTTGTGTTCCATCATTAGAGCCATCATCGATTACAATTATTTCCTTTTTTACAGGAGATTGTTTTACTTTTTCTATGACTTCTTTTATAGTATCTTTTTCATTGAAAACCGGTATAACTACAGATAATTTCAAACTCACCTCTTTATAAAAACTTTGCGTTATTTGAATTTTAATGTAAACACATTTTAATATAAGTCAAGAAGGAAAGGTGTTTCTCCCTACTTCCCAGTTTTTACCACAGAGAACACAGAGATCACAGCATAGCGTGGGGGTTTATTCCCCGCAAACCAATCGTTGGGGATAAACCTAAACGTTACGTTTCTTTTCGGGGTTCCCTCTTGTAACGAAAAGAAGATATGAGTCGCGAGTCAATTTTGTTAGTTATTTTTTTCGTATATTTCTTTAATACAAAACAAAACGGTATATGATTCGGTTCTGTGTTTTCTGCTTCCCTGCGATAAAATTAGTTTTTTGGGTTGTGGGTGGAGAAAACAATAAAAATTTTATTTTTTTCTCTGTGGTTTCCGTGTTTTTGGTTGACAATAATTTTTTGGAAATGGGGGGTAGGGGGCATTTTTTAACCTTGACAAGGGATTGGGAACTAGTTAATACTCTATTTAAATTAAGGTTTATTTCTCGGCGAAAGTACTATTGGCATCTTTGTCTTGGAATAAATTTAGGAATTGGTATTTATTGAAAATTTGTAAACCTTATAGGAGGTTTTGATGAGAAAGTTTAGACGCTTAGTTTGTTTGATTATTGGGTTTTTTGTTGTTGCGACTCCCCTGAGTATAATGGGGGGAGAGGTAGGGGAGACGAAAATATCTATGCTTCTATGGAATAGATATACATTTAAGAATGAAGGAAATGAGGTAACCGGGAGTGAATTTGCCTTAAAAAGAGGGTACTTTAGAATTGAGCCTACGCTTACAGATAGGATTGATGGTAGATTTAACCTTGATTTCTTTTCCGATGAAACTTCTACTACAGGTGGAGGTGTCAGAGTGAAGTATGCTTACCTTAATTTTGCCGGAGTTTTGCCTATCCCGAAAAGTAAAATTAGCGCCGGTATAATTCAGCATTATTTTGGTTTCGGGTATGATTGGGAATATATTACAATAGAACAAGTCTTAGAAGAAGTAGAGGGTGTAGCAAAATCCGCGGATTATGGAGTTTCTTTCTGTGGAAATCTGCCGGGTGATAAAGGAGTATATTCAGTTGCGATGTATAATGGAGAAGGGTATACTCGTACAGGCAGTGATTTAGATTTGAATCCCGAAATTTTGGGCAATTTAAGATTATCCCCAGTGACGGGTCTTACTTTAGGAGCTTCCGCGTTGTATTTAACCGATGCAAGCAAATTTGCTGTAATCGGTTTGGGGCGGTTTTATAAAGGTCCGTTTGAATTTAGGGGTGAATATCTTGTTCAGGATAAAGATGACATTAAAAGCAGCGGTTTTATGCTAATGCCTATTCTTAAACTTAAAGAAGTAATGAATGTCGATGTTGATATTGTCGGTAGATTCGATATGTGGGATGTGGATACCGGTGTCGACGATGATGGTCATATGCGTATTATCGGGGGGATAAACTGGAATGTCCTTAGAAATGTAAACAATAAACCTCAAATCATACTGCAAATCCAGGGACA
>CAYWUC010000084.1:0-2335 GCA_964461395.1 uncultured bacterium | reverse complement strand
CAAACACCGGGGGCTTACATCCTCTTTCGATTCTTTCCCAGGAAATTCAAGACATATTTATCCGGATGGGTTTTTCGGTAGTAACAGGACCAGAAATAGAAACCGAATATTACAATTTCACTGCCCTTAATACTCCGAAACATCATCCGGCAAGAGATATGCATGATACCTTTTATCTAAAAGACGGAAGACTCCTGCGAACACACACTTCTCCGGTACAAATTAGGACATTGGAAAAAAATTCACCACCACTACGAATAATCTCGCCTGGAAAATGCTACCGGGTTGACACTTTTGATCCAATCCACTCCCCCACTTTCACTCAAATAGAAGGGCTCTGGGTCGATAAAAATATATCGATGGCTGATCTTTTCGGAACTTTAGACTCTTTTGCCAAAAATATTTTCGGAAAAGATGTCAAAACCGAATTTTTTCCAAGTTACTTCCCTTTCACAGAACCTTCAGCGGAAATGTGGATAGAATGTCCATTTTGCAGGGGAAAAGGTTGCTCAGTTTGTAAAAAACGAGGTAAGATAGAAACGGTTGGAGCGGGAATGGTACACCCAAACATTTTAAAATCTCTTGGCTATGAAGGATGTAATGGTTTTGCTTTTGGGATGGGTGTTGATAGAATCGCTATGACTAAATACGATATTGATGATATAAGGCTATTTTTTCAAAACGAACTTCAGTTTTTGAGGCAATTTGATGATAGTAACCTATAATTGGCTTTCAGAATGGGTTGACATTAAAATTCCTCCGGAAAAACTATCCGAATTTTTAGCTAAAATTGGAATAGAAGTAGAAGAAGTCGAAAAAGTATCCAACGACACCATTTATAAAATCGATATAACTCCGAACAGAGGAGACTTACTAAGTGTTATTGGTATCGCAAGAGAAATAGCCGCGAAAACCGAAAAAAACTTAAAGAAAAGCATCGACTATAAATTTCCGGAATTAAATGCAGAAAACACAGTAAATGTTGAAATAGAATCCGAAGAAGATTGTCCCAGATATACCGCAAGCCCTTTGGATAATATACAGGTTTCCAATTCACCTTCTTTCATAACAGAGAGACTGAAAAAATGTGGTATCCGTCCGCTGAATAATGTCGTAGATATCACAAACTATGTCCTTTTAGAAACCGGACAACCACTTCACGCGTTTGATTTGGACAAATTGCAAAAAGGCATAATTGTAAGAAGAGCTACAAAAGGAGAAAAAATAACAACTCTGGAAGAAGAGGAAAAGGAACTGTCAAAAGAAGACCTTATTATTGCGGATGATAACGGTCCAATTGCCCTGGCTGGTATAATGGGTGGTTTAAAATCCGGAATAACTGAAGATACAAAAAGAATAGTACTCGAATCGGCTTTCTTTAAACCTCCACTAATAAGGGAAGCATCGAGAAGATTAAAAATTTCAACCGAATCTTCATACCGTTTTGAGCGAACTGTTGATATGTATATGGTTGGATATGCTGCTTATTATGCGATACAACTTTTTAAAGAATACGCCAAGGGAAAAATAATGGGGGAAATTGTAGACACAAATCCTAATCCGACTTTAACAAAGACAATCCCCTTTTCCTACAGCAAAATCAACAATCTTCTCGGCATGACAGTCGAAAAAGAAAAAAGCATCAAAATATTAGAGAATTTAGGATTCAAGATAAGTAATAAAAACGAAGATAAAGCAGAAGCATTAATCCCTTCCCATAGAAATGATTTAAAAATCGAGGAAGATCTAATCGAGGAAATCGGAAGATTTACCGGTTACGATAACATACCTCTTAGATTTAAATACACGAACTACGTCCCTGTACGTACAGAAAATAACGAACTTCTAGAAATCAAGAAGATAGTTATACGTATGGGTTTTTGGGAAGCTATTAATATTCCTTTCATAGAACCCGAATGGGCTTTTAAAAAGAACGTAGACGCTATTTATCTTGAGAATCCTATGTGGAGTGATAAAGGAATACTAAGAAATACTTTGATTCCGGGTCTTCTTGAAAACGTGAAGAGAAATCTTAACCGGGGTGAAGAAATTGTAAAGATTTTTGAAGTCGGAAGAATTTTCTCTAAAGGTAAAGAAGAAGAGGAAAACATAGGAGGTGTTATTGCAGGAAATATATCAAAAAAATGGTACGAAAAGGAACGTGAAGTTGATTTTTACGATATAAAAGGTATAATAGAAACACTGCTTGGAGATATAAAAATCAAAGATTATTCTTTAAAAGATTGCACCGATCCATTGTTCATCAAAGAAAGAGCGTTAAGTATAAACTCAGGTGGAGAATTATGCGGAACATTTGGGATGATAAATCAAGGAA
>CAYWUC010000083.1:0-3878 GCA_964461395.1 uncultured bacterium | reverse complement strand
CAACCGAACTCTTCAAAAATATTCTTAAAAAACCCGGAGAAAAGACCAAGCGCAAAAACCTGTAAAAAAACACCTGTGGTTCTGGAAGAAAAATCGGAAAAAATGACAGCTCCAGAAACCTTACCGATTATCAATATGAGTGCCGTAATAACAGGAAAGACGAGAAGAGCAACGATGTAGCCCAAAACATTGCCTTTGAAATTTAGCTTGATGCCTAAATCTTTCCATCCATCCCCGGCAAAAGCCCGTAGCAAAAGACAAGCCGCAAGTGGCGTAATAATCCATAAAAGCATCCCAAGACTTTCCGAAGCAGGATTTCCCATGAGTACATCCAACTCATGACCAATCCAACCTATAGAAAGTACCGCAATACTAAAAATAATTATATTACGAACTGTAAAATTTTTTCCCTTATTTATATTGTTTGTTTTTTATATCCTCTTTTTTTAGCTATATTGGCTTCTGGCACATACAGCATTTGCTATAACTTTGAAGATAGGTTTTTCCCTGCGCAGTACAATTATTGCATATAAACAAATTTACACTTTCATAGGGTACTATTGCACAATTTGACGACCCATACATCGATGCCTGTACCGGAGACTGGCAAAGTCCGCAAACACCGGTTTGATTTTTTAGCATTACAGCAGCAATATACCTTCCTCCTTCTTCGCGACATTCCTCTGAACAATAAGGTTCTCCGAAACCACCACGTATCATATTCCCTCCTTCAGTTAAAATGTTTGTTCTTATTTTTTGTTGTATTCTAAAATGTATTTTTACATTATAAAACATGTTATAATCTTTGTCAATGTGACAATCCAGCTGCTTATTTTCACCAAAACTTTCACGCTGAATTATTAAAACTCCTTTATTGCAAGCTTTAAAAAGTTATATGCGAGAATAACTTATCATCGAATATCGATAAAATTGAAGGTTTTACCGTCCCATAAATACATGGTTAATTGTTATTGCCTGTTATAGCACTTCAATTCATCTAAACCTAAGTCTTTGCACATTAAACTTCTGACTTTAAGCCCAATTACCCCTTGCAGATAAGGTGTTTTTAAATATATTGAAGATAACGGGGCGTAGCGCAGCCTGGTTAGCGCGCCAGAATGGGGTTCTGGAAGTCGGCGGTTCGAATCCACCCGCCCCGATATTAATATTTTTATGAGGGGACTATTTTTTCTTTTAAATGAATTTTCTGTACTTATTTTTTAAGTTTTTAGTTTGTTTCTTGCCTAAAGGTCTGGGAGACTTTATTGCCAGAGGATGTGCGCGAATTTCGTATACTTTATTCTATAAAAACGGACTCCGCAATCATTGTTCTAACTTAAAACTAGTATTTAAGGATAAAAGCGAAAAAGAACTCTTGAAAATTTCAAAGAAAGCCAGTATGAATTTAGCTGTTTGTCTCTATGAACAACTTATAATGGGACGGCTTATAAATCATAGAAATTACCATAAGTTTTTGAAAGAAGAAAACTTTTACAATCTTCGCGCCGCACATAAAAAAGGGAATGGCGTTGTTGTTATGACCGGACATTTAGGCAATTATGAATGGGGGGCTTCTCTTACCGGATATAAAGGATTTAAGATTTCAGTTATTTCGGTAGAATACAAAACAGAACTTATACGAGACATTTATGAAGACAACAGGAGAAGAGCAGGAATTGGCGTCTTTTATGTTAAACGAAGTTTTTCCGGACCTGTCAGGTTCTTAAAAAACGGAGGGATTTTAGCAATCGCAGGGGACAGGAATTTTGAAGGAGCCACTGTGTCAGTCAAAATGTTCGGCAAAAATGTGGAGATTCCAAAAGGGGGATTTTACCTGGCTTCGAGATTAGATATACCAATGGTTATGGCTTTTAGTTTAAGAGAAAAAGACAATCTTTATCATGTTTATTTTGAAGAACCATTTAAGATAAAAAAGGATGGGATTGAAAAAGGCGTAAAGAAATACGTCAAAACACTTGAACGATATATAAAAAAATACCCGGACCAATGGCTTTTATTTGATAAACTATGAAAGAGAAGGTTTTAATAATCATACCCGCTTTCAATGAGGAAAAGAAGTTGGATGATTTGCTTAAGAGGGTATCTTCGGTTGTTTCTCTGAAAAATGTCTTGGTGGTGAATGATGGTTCTCTTGATAATACCGCAATTGTTGCAGAGAGAGCCGGTAGTAAAGTATTGAGTTTTAAGATAAATCAGGGTAAAGGGTTAGCACTTAAAGCCGGTTTTGATTTTGCTATTCGTAACGAATATGATGCCGTTATAACTATGGATGCAGACTCTCAGCACAATCCCGATGAAATACCGATGTTTCTCGCTTACTATAGAGAAAACGGAACCGATTTAATTATAGGAACAAGAAAACATAATTTATCGGAAATGCCTTTTCCACGTTTTATGGCAAATAAAACCAGCTCACTCGTGGCTTCGCTCCTGGCAGGTGTTAGAGTAAATGACAGTCAATCCGGTTATCGCTTTATAAAGAAAGATTTAATTGAAAAAATTAATTTAAAGGACGGACGTTTTCAGATGGAAACCGAAATAATCGTTAAAGCCGCAAGGGCGGGCTTCTCTATAGGGGAAGTGTCGATTAAAACTATATATTTCGAGAAATTTAGGAGTTATGTAAATCCCTTTGTTGATACCGTGAGATTTATAAGACTTGTGTTACGAATGCTATGGCGTTAATACTTATTTCTAACGATGACGGGATAGATGCTTCAGGGTTAAAAGCGCTCCGGGAGGCAGTGAGTGATTTGGGGAGGGTAATAGTTTTTGCGCCGGAAGGGCAGCGAAGCGGTTCAAGCCATTCCCTTACCATACATAAAAGTATAAAAGTAAAAAAAATTGATGACAGTACTTATTCTACAGATGGGACTCCCACAGATTGCATCCTTTACAGCGTACGAGGAATTTTGCAAGATAAACCGGAAATAGTACTAGGGGGTATTAACCAGGGAGCCAATCTCGGAAGCGACGTGTCTTATTCCGGTACGGTCGCGGTTGCTATGGAAAGTACTCTATTGGGGATCCCTTCGGTTGCTTTTTCGCAAGTTGATTTTGACAATTATTTCGATACTGATTTTGCAAAGAAAACAGTAAAATGGATAACCCAGAAAGTCCTACAGGACAAACTCCCCGAAGGTATTTTTTTGAATGTTAATTTGCCGCGTGTTCCAAATGGCAAAATAAAAATAACCTGTTTGGGTAATAGAATTTACAGGGATGAAATTGTAAAAGTGAGGGAAGAAAAGGGGACTTTTATATATTCGATAGAAGGGGAAAATCCCACCTGGGCTTCGAGTCCAAATTCGGATTTTGATGCCGTGCATGAAGGTTTTGTATCGATCACGCCTATCCATATGGAATATACCGACTTTGATATGATTGAAAAACTACGCGGGTGGGAGGCGGATTATTAGTTACGAATATCAGCGTAAGAAAATGGTAGAACAACAGATAAAAAAAAGAGGCGTCAGCGATAAGAGAGTACTTACGGCAATGGAAAAGGTACCAAGGCACGAATTTGTCGAAGAGGGATTAAAAGGTATCGCGTACGAGGATAATCCTCTTCCCATTGGGATGGATCAAACTATATCTCAACCTTATATTGTTGCCTTGATGACAGACCTTCTGGATGTTTCGGAAGAGCATAAAGTTCTCGAAATAGGTACAGGCAGTGGTTATCAGGCTGCTGTAATTTCACATCTTTCTATGAGTGTAATTACCGTAGAAAGAATTCCAAAACTTTTCAAAAATGCAAAAGAGACCTTGCGAAAATTGGGATACAATAATATAACTGTAGTAATGGCAGATGGTAGTATCGGCTACAGGGAATATGCTCCCTATGATAGAATAAT
>CAYWUC010000082.1:0-4242 GCA_964461395.1 uncultured bacterium | reverse complement strand
GAATATAAACTGGATGAAAGCAAAAGAAGGACTGCTCAAAAGTCCTCTGTTCGGAAAAACTATAGAAAAAATTAAACCGATTATAGATGCCTCAAAAAGCGACTCAGCCATATTAGACAACGTATTTGAGCTTCTCTCGCTTTCCGGCCGAACCCTACCTCATTCCATAATGATGTTAATTCCCGCAGCATGGGAAAACAATAATCTCCTGGATGAAAAATTGAAAAGTTTCTACAAATACCACGCTTGTATTTCGGAACCCTGGGATGGACCTGCCGCCATATCTTTTACCGACGGAACCCGCGTCGGCGCTATACTCGACCGTAACGGATTGCGTCCCGCACGTTATCTAATCACAAAAGAAGGACAGGTTGTAATGGCTTCCGAAGTCGGAGTTTTAGATATCGAAGGTAAAGACATATTAGAATCAGGAAGATTAGAACCAGGAAAAATGTTTTTTGTAGACACAGAAAAAAGACAAATAATTCAGGACGAAGAAATCAAACACAATCTAGCGAATAAAAAGCCTTACTCAGCATGGTTGAATAAACATTTACTCGAGTTTCATTCAATAAAACCGGATAAGAAAAAATATCAAAACTCGGATATCCCAAAAGAGGAGTTTTTATCATATCTAAAAGCAAATGGATACACTCGGGAAGATATAAAAAAAATAATAATACCTAAAGCTCTGGAGGGGAAAGAACCCATTGGATCGATGGGTAACGATCACCCCCATGCCGTGTTATCAAAACAACCACAGCTTATTTTTAATTACTTTAAACAATTATTCGCACAGGTTACGAATCCCCCTATTGACTCAATCAGAGAGAAGATAGTTATGAGTACTTTAACTTTTCTAGGTCCGAAAAACAATATTTTAGAAGAAACTTCAGCTCATGCACATAAATTGGAAATAAAGGAACCAATATTGACAAATGAGGATTTCATAAAGTTAAAAAAGATTAACATAAACGGCTTTGCAACTAAAACCATACCCTTGCTTTTTAATCCCGCAACAGAAAAAAAATTCATAAAAGCCCTGGATAGAATTATAAAAGAGGCAAAGGAAGCTACAGAAAATGGATATTCCTTCATATCGCTAAGCGATAGAGGAATAAACAAAAAAAATGCCTGTATACCATCACTACTGGCAACCGGAGCTGTACATCACGCTCTTATCAAAAGTGAACAACGTACACAAGTTAATATATTAGTTGAATGTGCAGACGCAAAAGAAGTCCAAAACTTTGCCCTCCTTTTGGGTTATGGGGCGGACTGCATTAACCCCTACCTTGCTTTCGAGATAATAAAAAACTTATCCGAAGAAAAAGAGATAGAAATAGATGCAAACGACGCAATAAGTAATTACAAAAAAGCTATTAACAAAGGAATACTCAAGATATTATCTAAAATGGGCATATCTACTCTTCAAAGTTACAGAGGAGCTCAAATATTTGAAGCGTTAGGTCTTGGAAAGGAAGTTATAGAAAAGTGTTTCGCAGGTACCACATCCCGTATCGGAGGTGTAGACCTTTTAACTCTTGGCAAAGAGGTCATTCTTAGACATAAAGAAGCTTTCCCGGATACTTCTCCGACGAAAGAATATCTTCCTTCAGGTGGGTTTTATCAGTGGAAAAGAGACGGAGAATATCACCTATGGAATCCGCAGAGTATTGCCTTCCTCCAGGATTCAGCGCGGAAAGGAGACTACGAGGAATACAAAAAATTTGCTCATATTATTAACAATCAAATCGAAAATCCAACAACCCTGCGAAGCTTATTAAAATTCAATTCGACGCTAAACCCTATTCCAATAGAAAAAGTCGAAAGAGCCTCAGAAATAGTAAAAAGATTCGCAATCGGAGCAATGAGTTTTGGCTCTATAAGCAGAGAAACACATGAAACTATAGCAATGGCCATGAATAAGCTCGGAGGTATGTCTAACACAGGTGAAGGAGGAGAAGATCCATCCCGATTCAAAAGACTTTCAAACGGAGCTTCATTTTCGAGCAAAGTTAAGCAGGTCGCTTCGGGACGTTTTGGAGTAACAACAAACTATCTCGTTCATGCCGATGAAATACAAATAAAAATGGCTCAGGGTGCTAAACCAGGTGAAGGCGGACATTTACCGGGATATAAAGTAAGCGAAATTATTGCAAAAACTCGCCATACAACACCGGGAGTTACACTCATCTCTCCCCCACCACATCACGATATTTATTCAATAGAAGATTTGAACCAGTTGATCTTCGATCTCAGAAACGTAAATCCGAAGGCAAGAATAAGCGTAAAACTTGTTTCCGAAGTAGGCGTTGGAACCGTCGCCGCGGGAGTCGCGAAAGGACACGCGGATATGATTTTGATTTCGGGCGGAGACGGAGGTACAGGCGCTGCACCGCTTAGCTCAATACATCATGCCGGACTACCATGGGAACTTGGTCTTTCCGAGGCACATCAAACCCTCGTTTTAAATAATTTAAGAAGTAGAGTACGTCTTCAAACTGACGGACAAATTCGTACCGGAAGGGATATCGCAATTGCCGCAATACTCGGCGCTGAAGAATATGGTTTCGGCACTGCCGCTCTAATCGTACTCGGATGTGTAATGCTTCGCCATTGCAATCTCGGAAATTGTTCTGTGGGTATCGCGACCCAGAATGAACTATTACGGCAGAGATTTAATGGTAAAGTCGAACATCTGGTAAACTATTTCAACTTTGTTGCAGAAGAATTACGAAAAATTATGGCAAATCTCGGAATAAAAACAATTAACGATATGATCGGAAAAACAGAGCTTTTAGAAGTCAATGAAAAAAATCTCGATTGGAAATCGAAAGCCATCGATTTTAAAAATATTCTTTATAAACCGGAGATCAAAAGCAATTCAGGAGTTTTCTACTCAAAACCGGAAAAACACGACTTAGATGATATTTTAGATATTAAACTAATAGACCTTGCAAAAAATGCTATTTTGAAAGAAGAAAAGGCAAAACACAATATAGTAATAAAGAACACCAATCGAACGGTTGGAGCGCGCCTGAGCGGCGAAGTTTGCTATGTTTACGGCGAAAAAGGCCTTCGTGACGATACCATACATTTTAAATTTAGAGGAGTAGCGGGACAAAGCTTTGGAGCTTTTCTCGCGAAAGGAATAACTTTCGAACTCGAGGGAATGTCCAACGATTATGTGGGAAAGGGTATTTTTGGCGGAAAAATCGTTATTTATCCGGACAAACAAACAACTTATAAGTCAGAAGAGAATATTATTATAGGAAACACTTCTTTCTACGGAGCGACAAAAGGAGAAGCTTATATAAGAGGTGTAGCAGGAGAAAGATTTTGCATAAGAAATTCCGGGTTATTAGCAGTTATAGAGGGAGTAGGTGATCACGGATGTGAATATATGACTGGAGGCAGAGTTGTAATAATCGGAAAAACCGGACGAAACTTCGCCGCGGGTATGTCCGGCGGCATTGCCTACGTGTATGATATAGCCGGAGATTTTAAATCTAAGTGCAACCCCGGGATGGTGAAATTAAAAGAAATCAATAAACATGATTCAAAAATAATACATTCTTTAATAACCAATTATTATAAATATACAGAAAGCAATAGAGCCAAAGAAATTCTGCAGGATTTTGACAATATGATGGAAAAATTTGTCAAGGTAATTCCTTCCGAATACGAACACATACTGAAAACCGAAAGAAAAGAAAATTTAAAACAATGGGTTAAATCTATAGTTGAATAGGTAGAATTAAAAATGGGCAAAATAAACGGATTTTTAGAAATACAAAGGGAAAGTTCAAAGCTTAGACCGAGTGAAGAAAGAATAAAAGACTACAAAGACGTTATTGTTCATCGCAATGATGATAAATCCCGTGAGCAGGCCGCGCGTTGTATGGATTGCGGAACTCCTTTCTGTCACTGGGGCTGTCCAATTGGGAATTTCATTCCCGAATGGAATGATCTTATGTTTAACAATCAATGGCAAAAAGCTTACGAACTACTTTCAGCTACAAATAATCTTCCTGAAATAACCGGAAGAATATGTCCTGCCCCATGTGAACATTCCTGTGTCTTATCTATAAATGATGACGCAATTACAATAAGAGAAAATGAACTTGCCGTTATCGAACACGCATTCAAATCAGGATTTATTAAAGCAAATCCAAATATAAAAAATACAGGTAAAAAAATTGCCGTAGTTGGTTCCGGTCCCGCAGGACTCGCGACCGC
>CAYWUC010000081.1:0-6448 GCA_964461395.1 uncultured bacterium | reverse complement strand
CGTTCTGATACATGGTCTCGCAGGCGATAAAGCCGCAGAGAAAAAAGGTAAAGACGGCATCACAGCAACCGATATTATGAGCTCGATACCGGAAGCTATAAGAAAATATAGAAGAGAAAGTGACAATTTAATCAGTAATATACAAATAATCTAGCCCGGTAATACCATTGAAATGTAAAGATTAAATATCAAAATGGAAAATGACATATCAAAACAAAAAAGAGAGCAACAACGAATCACACCCCGATACAGTCATTCTTACTTACGGGGCAGGCGAATAGCACGAATAAAAGTAAAGATTTTTTTAAAAAAAGAATACATTGGATTTTAAAATATAAAAAGCACAAAGAACTTGATAATTGAGATGAAAAAAATAAAAAAGATAGGAACAACAAATTACACGAATAGCACGAATAAAAACAAAGTAGTTTTTTTTAAAGAAGAAAGTTATAAAATAATTGGTGTTTGTTTTGAAGTGTATAATATTATGGGGGGTGGTTTTCTTGAAGCAGTATATCAGGAATGCCTAAGGAAAGAATTTGAAATACAGCAAGTTCCGTTTTTAGAAAAGCCTAGGCTGAAAATTTGCTACAAGGAGTTTAAATTAGAGCAGGAATATGAACCGGATTTCCTTTGTTACGACGCAATTATTCTTGAGATAAAAGCGGTAAGCAAGTTAAGTGACGAACATAAAGCACAAGTAATAAACTATCTTAAAGTTACTGACAAACACCTTGGACTTTTGGTTAACTTTGGATGTTTTCCAAAAATAGAATATGAAAGGTTGTTGAATTAAAAAATATTTGTGTAATTTGTGTTATTTGTTGTTTAAAAGGGTTGTTTTTTATAAAAGATGAAATATTTTTTGTTAATTTATTCGTTGTATATAAGGAGATGGAATTGAGTGATAGAATTTTATATTATAGTACAAATAAAGACTTAAATACGGAAGAAATTAAAGGTTTTAAAGCGGAAGTTAGCTTTAAGGAAGCTCTTTTTATGGGGCAGGCTCCGGATGATGGATTGTTTATGCCCAATAGTTTACCCGAGTTGTATAAAGAAGAAATTTTATCGCTCAAAGATAGGCCTTATTATGAGGTCGCTTTCGAAATACTATGGAAATATTTAAAGGATGATATAGGCATCGAAAGGTTAAAGGAAATTTGCAGAGATGCATACACTTTTAGTATTCCCATGGAGAAAATTACAGGAGAGATTTATCTGGCTAGAATGGATCAGGGCCCAACTGCCTCATTTAAGGATTTTGCCGCTCAGTTGATGTCTAGACTGATGGAAGCGTTAAAAGATGAGGATCAAGAAATAACAGTTCTTGTAGCAACTTCCGGAGATACCGGGAGCGCGATTGGAAATGCTTATAAGGATTTGCCGGGTATCAATGTGTTTATTCTATATCCCGAATTGGAAGTTAGCGAAAGGCAAAAAAAACAGTTAAACTCAATTGGAAATAATACAACCACAATAGCTATCGATGGAAAATTCGACGATTGTCAGCGCCTGGTAAAACAAGCATTTGGGGATTCAGAACTCAGAGGATTGAATTTAACTTCCGCGAACTCAATAAATATAGGAAGAATTTTACCTCAGATAGTCTATTACTTCTATGCTTATGTAAACGTTATAGATGAAATTAAACCCGTGGTTTTTTCGGTGCCTTCGGGTAACTTCGGGAATTCTCTGGGTTGCGAAATTGCTCGAAGGATGGGTTTACCCGTAGAAACTCTTATAATAGCCACCAATGAAAATGACGAATTTCCGAAATTTCTCGAGACTGGAAGCTACGCTAAGGTGGATCCTTCCCGTAAATGCCTTTCAAACGCGATGAATGTAGGAAATCCGAGTAACCTCGCGAGGTATTTTGCCCTTTACGGTGGCACTGTAGACAAAGAGGGAAATGTTCACAAGAAACCCGATGTCGAAAAAATGCGTCAGAATTTATATTCGGTATCGATTAGTGATGAGGAGACTATAAAGACTATAGAAGAAATCTATGAAAATTACAATGTGTTGCTCGAACCGCATGGCGCAGTTGGTGTTGCGGCTTTAATGCATCATTACAAAAATTTAGAGAAAACTACTGTGTGTTTTGAAACCGCTCACCCTTCTAAATTTCCGGAGATAATAAAAGAAACTCTTAATATAACTCCTGAAGCTCATTCTTCGTTTGTGGGTCTTGATAAAAAGATCGACGAACCCAAATATATGCCAAATGATTATAATGTTTTTAAGAATTATTTATTAGGTATTATATAACAAAGAGGGCTGTGAAAACAGCCCTCTTTGTTATCCTCGGGCAGGTTTTTTTACTTTACTTTTACTTCAATTTCTTTAGGTTTCTCTTTTTCGCTTTTCGGCAGAGTTACGGTTAGGATTCCATCTTTAAACTCGGCATTCACTTTTCCCGAATTGAGCCGGGAATCGAAGTTGAAAACCCTGCGGAAATTACCGTAGGATCTCTCGACCCTCAAGTATGATTCGTTCTCCTCCCTTTTTTCTTCCTTTTTCTCGCCTTCTACTAAGAGACTGCTATCTTTCATCGTGATTTTAAGGTCCTTTTTATCGATTCCCGGAGTTTCTAATGTAACTATATATTTATCCTCGTCTTCTTTAACATCCGCTACAGGAAAAACTCCTCTGCTTGAAATCGGACCACCAAAACCCTTCAGGATATCTTTCATCGCATTGTCGAAGTCTTCTCTGATGTCAAAAAACCTGTCCAAAGGATCGTAACTAATTAAATCTTTACCAATCATAAAAATCCTCCTTTTTAAGATTTTTTACTCAACATTCATACAAATAGACGAACCCCCCCCTTAAAAGTTCCGTTTTTTAAAGAATAAATCAAAAAAACGAGACCTTGACAAAAGCAATAATTCATATATTATAATTTGAAATGGTTTTATATTTGGAATCGTTACAAAATTGTATTGTAATTAATACCGGAAGGAGGTAAGTATGGAAAAGTTTGATGAGTTGTTGCAAAGGGCGGATTGGAAGTCGGAAAAGCATGTTCCTGTAATCGAAGTATTGGAGAAAAGTGGGAAGGTTAAAGTCTGGGTTTCGGTTGGAAAAGAGATTTCTCATCCTAATAAAACCGAGCATCATATTGTATGGATCGAAGTTTATTTTAAACCCGAAGGAAGTAAATTTCCTTATATGGTAGGAAAAGCGGATTTTGTAGCACACGGAGCTTCTGTCGAGGGCCCTGATACGAGTACTGTTTATGCAGAACCGGATGTGATTTTATCCTTTAAAACCGAAAAATCGGGCACTATTTACGCTTTTTCTTACTGCAATATTCATGGCCTCTGGGTTAACGAGGAGGCTCTTGTCCTTTAGGTGTTAGGTATTGGGTCTTAGGTTTTAGTAGAAACAAAAAAATCAGTAAGAGGTAAGCCAACAGCTGTCAGCCGTAAGCCTGGGTCAGGTTGTTGATGTGTGGATTTTCTACTTGAATTATCCTTTAATGTTAATATAATAATTAAAAGAAAAGGAGTTTACTAAATGAATAATGTTAGTTTTTTATTTGTCTTAATTTTTATTATCCCTTTATTTCTAAGAGCAGAGTCGAAACAGGACTTGAATTTACTTAAACCCCCAATGGATGAATTTATAGATTCTTTAATGGAAAAAATGTCTTTAGAAGAGAAATTGGGTCAGTTGGCTCAATATCCCGGTGGTGGTAGTTTAGGTTTTAATACCGTTATCGATGATGAAAAGAAAAAATTGATAAAAAAGGGTAAAGTTGGATCTTTTTTACACGTCCTGGGAGCCGATTTTCTTGGTGAACTCCAGAGGATAGCTGTAGAGGAGTCACGTCTCGGTATACCTTTAATTTTCGGATTGGATGTAATTCACGGGCTGAAAACTATCTTTCCTGTGCCGCTTGCTGCCGCCTGTAGTTTTGAACCGGAAGCACTCGAGAAGACAACGAGAATCGCGGCAGTCGAAGCTGCGGCTTCCGGAATACACTGGACTTTCGCTCCCATGGTCGATATCGCGCTCGATCCGAGATGGGGAAGAATAGTTGAAGGCGCGGGGGAAGACCCTTATCTGGGCGCCGTTATGGCAAAAGCTCAGGTTGAAGGTTATCAGGGTGATGATTTAAGTTTTGAGAATACCATTCTTGCGTGCCCCAAGCATTATGTCGCCTATGGCGCGGCTCAGGGTGGAAGAGATTATAACAGCGTGGAGGTTTCCCTGCGAACTCTTAATGAAGTATATTTACCTCCTTTTCTTGCCGCGGTAAAAGCCGGAGCGGGTTCTCTTATGAATGGATTTAACGACATTAACGGAGAGCCTATGGCAAACAACAAAGAACTTTTAACCGATGTGTTAAGAGATAAATGGGGTTTTGAGGGTTTTGTTGTTAGTGATTGGAACTCAATCGCGGAGCTTTTAAATCATGGTGTAGTAAAAGATAGAGTGGATGCTGGGAAAAAGGCGTTAACCGCTGGTATAGATATGGATATGACGAGTGGAATTTTTGGAGAAGAAATTTTAAAGTCTGTTAAAAAAGGTGATATATCGGAAAAATTGGTAGATAAAGCAGTCAGAAGAATACTCGAGGCTAAGTACAAACTGGGACTTTTTGATGACCCCTTTAAATATTGTAAGGTCGAGGTCGAAAAAGCTGAAGTTTTAAAAGATGAACATATCGAAGCGGCAAAAGAAGCAGCATGCAAATCTATTGTTTTGTTGAAAAACGAAAGCGGAGTTTTACCTTTAAAGAAAGATTTGGGAACAGTAGCGGTTATAGGATCTCTTGCGGATGATTCACGGGCGCCTCTCGGTTCTTGGAAAGCTTTTGGAGAAGAGAAGGATGTTGTGACAGTATTGGAAGGTATAAAGAATGCTGTATCTAAGGATACCAAAGTCATTTATTCCAAAGGCTGCGATATCAAGGGAAATGATAAGAGCGGATTTAAAGAAGCTGTTTCTGTCGCAACAGAAGCGGATATGGTTGTTCTTGTTTTAGGAGAATCTGCTGATATGAGTGGTGAAGCGAGAAGCCGTTCTGAAATCGATCTTCCCGGAGTTCAAAAGGAACTCGCAAGGAAAATTGCAGGTACGGGAACAGAAGTGGTGGTTGTTCTGATGAATGGAAGACCTCTTTCAATTCCGTGGCTTACTGAAAACGTTCCCGCTATTCTGGAAGCCTGGTTTTTGGGTATAGGGTCGGGTAACGCCATTGCCGATGTTTTATTTGGCGATTATAATCCCGGAGGTAAACTCGCGGTGACTATACCTCGTAGTGTGGGTCAGATTCCTTATTTTTATTATCATAAAAATACCGGTAGACCGTCTTCTGTAGAAGATTTATTTACTTCCCGATATTTTGATTTACCTATTACGCCTTTATATCCGTTTGGACACGGATTAAGTTATACCGAATTTAAATATTCAAAATTAAAGATAAAAAACAAAAAAGTAAAAACGAATGATTCTTTGGAAATAAGCTTTTCTATCAAGAATACCGGAAAGATTGCCGGAAGTGAAGTTATTCAGTTATATATTAAGGATGTTGTTGCCAGCATAGCTCCTCCGGTTAAAAAGTTGGTAGGTTTTAAGAGAATATATTTGGAAAATGGTGAAGAAGTGAAAATTAATATGAAAATGCCCATAAATCTTCTAGGGTTTTATAACAAAGAAATGAAAAAGGTTCTGGAACCAGGAGAGGTTAAAATTATGATTGGCAGTTCTTCAGAAGATATAAGGCTCGATGATTCTTTTACGATTGAGGGAAAGGTAAGCGAAATCGACGAGGCGGAGATTTATTATAGCGAAATAAGTGTAAATAGTGATTAGTATATTAGGCTTTAGATAATAGTAAGTAGAGAGAAGTAAGTGTTAAAAGGGTATAGTATTTAGGGTATAGAAAAAAAGAAATCAATTATTTTTTTATTCGTGCTATATGTTGCTACTCTTGGTGTTGTGGATTGGTTTTGTTTTGACTTGTGACTAATGACTAGTGATGCGTGACTTCTTTTGTGTCTTTATGACACAAAAGATGCCCCTCTTGACAAAAATGGTTTTAGTGTTACCTTTTATCTAAAAGTAACACTAAATAAAGGGGGTTTTAATGTTTTTAGTTATGGTTTGTGTTTTATCGCTTGTGGATTCTTCGGAATCTGTTATGGATACTGTAGGTGCTAAGATGTATTTTTCCGAAGGTATTGTAGTTACCGCGAGCAGGTATGAAGATGAAGTTTCTGATATCTCATCGTCTGTTTCCGTAATTACCGAAAAAGATATAAAATTTGTGAATTCTTATATAGCTCCCGATTTGCTTTCAGGAGTTTCCGGTGTAGAGGTTATGAAAACGGGAAATTTCGGAAGGGCTGATGTAGTAATCAGAGGTATCGGTAATAATGGTAGGAAACTGGGTTTTCTTGTGGATGGAAGACCTGAAAAGATGGCGATATATGGA
>CAYWUC010000080.1:0-3698 GCA_964461395.1 uncultured bacterium | reverse complement strand
GTGTGCGTAGTGATTGAACCAGCCATAGTTATTGCTCATTCTTTTAACGACTTCGCTTCCCCGCGGGTGAATTCCGACCGCATCCTCGAGCATTGTGGTATCGTGTGTAAAATTATCAGGGAATGAGCCGTGCTGGATGATGTATTTAGGTGAGGACCTTAACTCATCAGCCCCGGTCCAGAAGACTTTTGATAGGTAGGAAGGATCACCATTTCCGGGATTCTTCTCATAACTTAAAACCTTACTCACCCAACTGGTTATCTCTATTCTGTTATTACAGGGAAGCCGTCCAACGAATAGCTCAGGATAAGGGTCAACGGAATCATCTGCAAACTCCCCATAAAATTCATCACCATCAACATTCCAGTTCCCGTTTAGATCCGAGTAATAGAGATCTGAAGGGGGAGCTCTATCTACTTCATCACCTCCCGATGAAAACCCATATCGAACAGGTACAATCCCTTCATCTCCGCCAAGCAAGACCCATTGAAGTCCCTCCGGATATTTATCTATTAAGAATCCGCGGATAGCACCGGCAGAATCATAGATTCCGGAAACAGGGTCACCTGAATAATGTTCCAGTATGGTATCCACTGAAACTACAGTTGCTCTTATGCCTTTTCTCGTTATCCAATGGATTAACGGCTGAAAGGCATCTCTGAGGGAATCGGCAGTTATTACAATATAAGGAGAACAATCTACCTGTCTTATGGTTGATTCCCCGGATGTTGTGTAATTATTAGCAAAAGAAGCAAAATAATAAGCAGGAATATCTTGTTTGTTATCTACTATACTTCTAAGTGCCTTTTTAATTATCAAATCCGAATAGGGATCACTGGATAATCTTTTCCCCGGGAATGCGGAGGTGGGTCTGCATGAAAGTTTAATCGTTAAGTCTTCAATGGAAACCTCTTTACTGTTTTTTAGCTTAAGGTTTAAAGGGTTTATCTTAAGATCCACTATCCTATTTCCTCCGAAAGAATAAGTGCCAAGAATCTCAGCAGTAATAGCCCTCGAAGTGAATGAATCTATTGCGACACTAACAGACTCAGCCGAAAAACCTTCAGGGATTAGAAGATGGACGCAGTCTACAGGGTTATCTGGTGGAGAGGAGTAATTATATTCGATAGAATAAAATCCCAATAGCGATAACCCGACTGCCTGGCAAAAAATAACAGATAAAATCCTTATTAGTTTATTCATATATTTTATTGTAACCAAATTTATTCCAAAATTCAAGTCCTAAAAAATTTTCCTGCGGGACTCACCTCGTAGAATAGTAGAAATTACCTGATGAACTTTTACTACACGGGACAAGCGAAGAAGGGCAAGTTAACTTGCCCTTCTTTAAGAGTTAAACCCTGCAATACAGATTTAGAGTGCATTCCGTTAGATCAAATGCCCTCTAATCCTTTAATCAGGGGAGAAATACCAATTTCTTAACATCGCGGAATTCACCTGCTTCCATTCTGAGGAAGTAGATGCCGCAAGCTAAGCGCTTATCGTAATTATTTGTTCCCGACCACTTCACACTGTAAGCACCCCGGGATTGTTTAGCATTAACAATACTTTTTACTTCTCTTCCCAGAAGGTCAAATACGCCGAGTTTAACCTCTACTTCTCCGGGTATTTGATATTTGATTTCAGTTCCGTTCCCGCTGGTGAGGAGATTGGAATTGGGTAAGTATAGAGCAAATTTCAGTTCATCATCCGATAGAGGTACCGCCGTTATACCACCGATCCCTCCCAATGCCCACATCATGAGAGCCGGACTGGAAGCGCTTCTGATAGTAGGACTAGTAGTGTAAGCTCTAAATTTAGCTTTTAGTCTTAAAGTATCGTATGTTGTTGTATCTAATCCGGAAAGGTCGATATTACAGAAAAACGTATCCAACTGGAAAAAGAAGGTAGAATTGCCGGGTAAATCATCATCAGGTACAGGATTCCAGCTGCCGCCGCTCAGATATTGGATCTGCAGTCCGATGGAGTCATCTTTAGAGGATTTCGTCCATTTCGCGCCCATCCAGTTATCCCTGCCGGCGTCTTCGTTCTGGAGGTCCGAGAAGACAATCGGCGGAGAGGTAATATAGCCCCCGCCGGGAGGAGTAGTGTATATACCTTTGATGAAGACATTATCTACCCACCAAATTGACCCATTGTATTCTTTATATCGAAACGCGACGTAAACGGTAGTACTCTCCGCGTAAGTAGAGAGGTCGACACCGGATTTTGTCCATGTACCCTCAGCGGTTGCATCTATAGCGGAAACTTCTGAAAAAGTAGTGGTATCTGTCTGGGAGGTTGTGGATGCCCATATTCCGTGATACTGGTAATCGTCCGCGAAAGTATCACAGCCCCAGAATGAAAGGGTGCAGGAGCTAAAAGAACTTAAGTCAAGGGGGTTTGTTACCAGCCACGCGTCGACTGTATCCTTGGCGTCGAAAGTGATTTTCGCGGAGTATGACCCTTCATAAACTTTATCGGTAGCTTGAGCCCAGTTGTTGGACGATGCTCCCCTCGTCAGCGTATCCCAGCCCGATGGCAGGAGTGTACTTTCGAATCCCACATCTACAACTCCCGCATAATCGGATATTACAACCGAGTCACCCTCAACTCTAAGACTGTCCAGAGTACAATTTCCAAACTGGCTACCCGCGGTTTGATACCAGTATGCAGGGTTTGTCCCCAGATCCATATCCATAATAAAGGAGCGGATTTCACTCCAATTGCTCCAATCGTTTGTCCCGTCAGGATCCCTTGCTCTTGCTTTCCAGTAATAGAGAGTTTCGGCTGTTGCGGCGCCGCCAAGAAAGATTGCGGTGGTGGCTATATCTCCTGATGAGAAAGGACCAATATCCCAGGGAGAGCCTCCGGTGAGTTCAGGATCCGTACCATACAATATTTGGTAGTTTATATCATCCCCCTGCGGATCGGTAGAGCTCACTGATAAAGAGCAGGCATACAGGAAAACACCATCGTACCATGCGTTGTATATCGCGTTATCGAATTTTCTGATTAGAGTGGGTGTACTGGGCGAGGAATTGATTGTATGAATTACAATATCGTCGATCCACCAACCTGGGCTAACATCGTCATCATCAATACGGAAGGCAATAAAGACAGTGCTATTGCCGCCATAACCGGATAGATCAACTGTCATCTGTTGCCATGCATCTTCCATTCCCGTTGTATCCACTTCCGTAACTTCAGTAAATGTGGAAGTGTCTGTCGGTGAAGAGGTGGAAACCCAGATACCAAAGTAACTATAAAGCAAGCTCATCCAATCGCCGCGCTGATAAAAGCTGAGCGAACAAGCGGCTACGGTAGAGAGGTCAAGTGTGTCTGTCACCAGCCACACATCTTCGTTAGATCCATTCAGCGAAACCTTAGCGGCATAGCTTCCTGTGTGTGCGTAAACCGTGGCTTGGGTCCAGAACTGGTTACCGCTTAAGTTTATTGTATCCCACTCTGACGGAGGAACCGAAGTTTCAAATCCCTCGGATAGGAGCGTATCCACTATAGTTGACCTTAATGCTCTTGTTCCGCTTGTTTTTATTTTACCCGTAAGATTAATTTCGGTATCGAAAGCAAATGATCCATCGGATAAATTTATCTCCCTTTGCTCTGATGCAAGACTTAAAGATAAAAGAAAGAAGATAATTAACAACACTTTAGTGGTTTTTAACATAAAACCTCCT